>NZ_LFZV01000001.1:1487111-1652635 GCF_001183965.1 Bacillus sp. FJAT-27916 | reverse complement strand
CTTTGTCAAATTGTTTAAGCCTTCCACAAACCCATTCGAGTAATTGAACTCGAAGCGATTTAAGATTTCTCTTTCCCAGTTTCGATACGTTTGGACTGTCTTGCTCAATTCAGGAATGCCACTCTCTTCTACCTTCTGATAGAACTTGCGAAGTTCTTTCTGCGTCTCCACAATCCCATTTTCTTTTGCCTTATAAAACCAAGTATAAAAGGCTTCCTTGAGCTCATACGCTTTCTGGAGCTCAGGGGAAAAGCTGAAGTATCGCTGAAGAAGCCATTGGTCTTTCTCCGTTAATTTATGAGCAGCTTTATGAAAGATATAGCGGGCTTTCTTGCATTTCTTTCGGTCATATTCATGCCACCTGGCCTGTTCCCTCACTCGAACCCGATCCAGCGCCCAATTCATATATCGCACAAAGTGAAAGCTATCCGCCACAATGATGGGACGATCCAACGCCTGTTGAACCGCCGCTTTAAAGGCCTGGCTCATGTCCATGACCACCACTTTCACCTTCGCGCCGTATTGGCGCAAATAGTCCTTGATGGTGTCCTTTCGCCGGTTTGGTAGGATGTCAATTGGCTCGCGAGTCTCGGCATTTGCGATGATGAGCTGGTACTTTTCCTTGCCTGTATTCCCCTTGAATTCATCAATGGCAATCACTTCTGGTAAGGCTGACTTCCCCTTCATGGAGGACGGGACAATGGCATCAAACCGCCGGATGATGGTACTGACGGATGTGTGATATTGAGCGGCGATTTCCTTGAATGTCTTCGCTTTGATGGCTCGTATTTGTACTTGTTGGTTCCATTCTTTTGAGAAGCGTTGATACCGATCGACAAACGGATTCTGTTCGGCAAACCTTTTCCCGCATTGACAGGCATACCGGCGTTTACGATACTGGAGAATCGTTGGTCGTTCCGCCATTTTCAGATGTCGAACGGACTGGATGCGATAATCATGAACCTTCCCTGTTTTCTCGCCGCATCTTGGACAAATATGCGGGGTCAGGGGCATCTCCACGGTCATTTCAAAAACACCATGATCATTTACCTTGGACTTTATCACCTTAACGTCTTCTAAACCTGGCAATGTTATGTTAAAATTCCACACATCTCATCTCCTTTTCGACTTGTTTCTCGACAATTCAAGTATAAGAAAAGTGGAGCATGTGTGCTCTTTTTTTATGTCCGTTTTTTGTGGACACCCCAACATTTAGTATAGAACCAAAAAAAGAAAGCCTGGCAATAAAAGTATTGCCAAGCTTATTTCACTTTATTAAGGATATAGACGGTTTAGCAAGCGTGGGAATGGAATTGTCTCCCTTACATGCTCGACGCCGCTGATCCAGGCAACGGTTCTTTCAAGACCAAGCCCGAATCCGGAATGCGGTACTGAACCGTATTGTCTTAATTCATAATACCATTGGTACGCTTCCATGCTTAAGTTATGCTCATCAAGACGCTGCTTCAATAGATCCATATCATGAATCCGTTCAGAGCCGCCGATGATTTCACCATACCCTTCCGGAGCAATCAAGTCAGCGCAAAGCACAACATCATCACGGTCTGGAGCCGGCTGCATGTAGAATGGCTTAATGCCTGTTGGATAATGTGTGATGAACACCGGCTTGTCAAAGCTTTCCGCAATCGCGGTTTCATGCGGAGCACCAAAATCATCGCCCCACTGGATATCATCAAATCCTTTCTCATGAAGGAATTTAATGGCGTCATCGTAGCTGATACGCGGGAATGGTGCTTTGATATTCTCTAATTTAGATGTATCTCTGCCCAATGTTTTAAGTTCAATCTCACAGTTCTTAAGAACAGATTGAACGATATAGGAAACATATTGTTCCTGCACTTCTAAATTCTCGTTAAATTCGACAAAAGCCATCTCTGGTTCAATCATCCAGAATTCAATCAAGTGGCGTCTTGTCTTAGATTTCTCAGCACGGAAAGTTGGTCCGAATGAGAATACTTTTCCAAGCGCCATTGCTGCTGCTTCCATGTACAGCTGACCACTTTGAGAGAGATAAGCATCTTCATCAAAGTATTTCGTCGCAAACAGCTCAGAAGTCCCTTCAGGAGCACTTCCTGTCAGGATAGGCGGGTCAACCTTTACAAAGCCTTCTTGATTAAAGAATTCATAAGTCGCACGAATGATTTCGTTACGGATTTTCATAACCGCATGCTGACGCTTAGAACGGAGCCACAGATGACGATGGTCCATCAAAAATTCCGTTCCATGCTGTTTCGGTGTGATCGGATAATCTACCGCTTCAGCAATTACCTCAAGGCCTGTAACCAATAATTCATAGCCGAATGGGGAGCGCTCGTCAACTTGCACAATCCCCTTCACCCATACAGACGTTTCTTGGGTCACTTTCTTTGCTAATGTGAATAATTCTTCATCTACCTCTGCTTTTACCACGACACCTTGAATAAAGCCTGTCCCATCACGGAGCTGCAAGAAGGCAATTTTGCCGGAAGAGCGTTTATTGGCGATCCATGCGCCGATTGTCACTTCTTCATTTACATATTTATGAACTTCATTTATAGTACATTTCACGTTTTTTCCCTCCAAAGCTTAAACCAAACCAGGTTATGTACTCATCCATTATACAAGTACAAAAATAGACAAGCAAATACAAAATTTATTTATTGTCACAGCGAATAGGCACTGGCCAATAAAAAAGGCAGAAACACACCGATTGGCGCGGTTTCCAGCCTTCTTGAAAAGCATGTTTGATTAAGATTGTTGCATCCGTTCTTCCACATACTTCTTCATGCGCTTCACAGCCTCTGAAAGAGCTGCCTCAGATGTTGCATAGCTTAGGCGAATATTCTTTGGTGCACCGAAGCCGGAGCCCGGTACAACAGCCACCAAGGCATTCTCCAAAAGCCCTGCCGCAAAGTCATCCACATCATTGTATCCCGCAAGCTGAGCTGTCTTGGATACATTCGGGAATAAGTAAAACGCCCCTTTCGGCTTGATGCACGTTAAGCCGGGGATTTCCAAGAGACGGTCATAGATAGCTTCTAAACGTTTCTCGAAGGCGTTTCTCATTTCCTGAACGGCCTCCTGAGGTCCATTATAGGCTTCAATGGCCGCATATTGCGCTGTTGTTGTCGGGTTGGATGTGCTATGGCTCGCAAGGTTGGTCATAGCCTTAATAATTGCCTCGTCCCCAGCGGCATAGCCTATTCTCCACCCCGTCATCGAGTGTGATTTAGAGACGCCATTTATGATGATTGTCTGTTTCTTCAATTCCGGAGATAGCTGAGCAATAGAGACATGCTTGCTGCCATGATAAACAAGCTTTTCATAGATTTCATCAGACACGATTAAGATATCGTTCTCAAGACATACATCCCCGATTGCTTGCAGCTCCTCAGGCGAATAAATCATTCCGGTTGGATTGCTTGGAGAATTGAGAATGATTGCCTTCGTCCGATCACTCACGCTTGCTTTAATTTGCTCCGGAGTAATCTTAAACTCGTTCTCTTCCTTGCCTTCAATGTAAACAGGGGTACCATCAGCCAATTTCACCTGTTCTGGATAACTCACCCAATACGGTGTTGGAATCAGAACCTCATCCCCTTCATCTAGAATGGCTTGGAATAATGTATATAAAGCGTGCTTAGCCCCTGATCCGATAAAAATCTCATTTGCCTTGTAGTCAAGCCCTTGGTCTCGTTTTAATTTGTCGGCAACGGAATTCCTAAGACTTGGCAGCCCTGCAGAAGGAGTGTATTTCGTCTGTCCCTCATCCATTGATTTCTTTGCCGCCTCTAATATGTTTACGGGCGTATTGAAATCCGGTTCCCCTGCACCCAGCCCGATGACGTCAAGACCTTGTGCCTTTAACTCCTTCGCTTTAGCCGTAATGGCGAGTGTTGATGATGGTGTCAATGCTGCTACTCTTTTTGCTAATTTCATCTCCGGTTCATCTCCATCCTACAAATTATCATAATTTCGTATTAAATCACCTGTTTTGAAGTTCAGGTAGTAATACCCGTAAAGGTCGTTGTTATTTTTATAGATGATTTCCCATAAGGCTGTGCCATTTTCCATTCCAAGATTGGCCGCCATAATCTTCTTGACCTTCTTTTTATTCTTCACAAGACTGATGGCTTCCTTTTCAGAAAGACCTTCAGATAAGGCTAAGACCTTGCTCTCTTCCTTCTTGTTATCCGGAATCCAAACACCAACCTTTTTCCCTTCATCATTTACGCCGGTGACGACAGACCATGTCTCATTTCCGTTATATAAATAAAAATCAGCCGTTTCGGTCAAATTCGCCGTTTCCGTTGCTGTCTTAACGGCTTTCTCTTTTGCATTCTGTTTATCATGGTCGCCGGCATAGATAGCCTGCACCAGCAACCCAGTACCAATCAAGAGCAAAATAATTATGCTCCATATAACTTTTTTCATGTTAGCATCCTTTCAAATAATCTCTTACGCATGCTGTATTTACGTCCGATAGATGGAGAATACAGCCGTATTATGATCCTTAGGGTCTAACGATAGACCAAACATTAGGTTTTCTTGTTTGAGGGTACGATTTAGTGAATCTACAATCTTATACAAATCATTTGTATAACCAATCTTCACTGTTGATAAAACCTCTACCTTACTATCCACTAAAATTCCTCCCAAATGGTTACGTTCCATACAATCATATCTAGTTCACATTATACCAAAATAAAATAGGGAGAGCCTTAATAAATTCTGTATTTTTCGATAAAAATAAAGGTCTCATAGATAGGCCTCTTTATCAAAGGCCGATACAGATAAATAGGATAAGGAGTCAGCGAAGAATTGACGATTTGCCGCCAAAAGCGGATCCTCATACAGAACCCATCCGGCCCCCTGACCCGCAGGTATCTTTGCCGTTAAATGGCGTCTGATATTAAAGCTCATATCCAAGAGCATTTCCATTCCTTCCTGTATCCCCTTATCAGCATCCTCGCGTAAAAAGAGCTGCCTAGAGACAGCCGGTGCCTCCATCATCACCTTTATTGATTGTCCATCATAAAGATGACGTATTGTTTCCCACACCGGATAGGTGACAAACAACAAGGACCGCCCTGCTCCCATATGGCCTCTCAGCAATTTAGCCCCAGAGCCCGAGGTAATCCCTTGAACAAGTGCCTGGTATCCATTCTCCTCAATGGTTTCCTTTAACCCGAGATACATTTTTTTAAGACTGGAAGGCGTATTAAAGAAGAAAATCATGTTTCTCTCTCTGCTGTGGATCAATTCCTTTAAGAAGTCCTGCGCACAATCAAAAAACGAACCAAGCTCCCGTTCATTCTTCATGCACGTATCTTGAATGATGACCAGCTTTATGGCTCTATCGGGAGCCAAAATCAAGGTTTTATACACAGGCTCTTCACACCCCACCTTGGCAGCGAAATAGTGGAATGAGTCACGAATAGCAAGCACGTCTGATGCAAAGAGAATCGTCTTCTTCTCAAGAATATTTTCCTTCATCCACTTGGCAATCGTTCTTGGCTTGCTTTTGACAGAAAGGGAATTACGGCTGCCCCTCTTATTCCATTCAATCCAGGTTTCATTCATTCCTGATTGTTTTAGGAACATTTGTCCAAGTCCCAGATAAATTCTTTCAAGCTGTTCATGCATTTTCATCAGGTCATCCATGATATTCAACTGGCTTCTCTTCAATTTCTCAACCGGAACTTCATTCAGTTCCTTAACCCAGCCTACAAAAAGGTCCATAAGGATGATGAACGATTGACGCAAATCATTTGCCGCTTCATAAATAGATAAAACATTTTTTCTTTTACGCGGTAATTTGACCGCTGTCATCTGACCTTCTTTTAGAGCACTCTTTAATTCACCATAGGTAATCAGTTCTTCTGCAAATCGTTCAATTTGATTGGACAGCTGCCATAACCCTTTCTCAAGCTGTCTTCGGTCAATCGGAACCTCTGTTTTTTCCTCAACAAGCAAGACAGCTTGGTGAAGGAGATGACGGTTATCAAGACTTCCAACCTTATTGACGATATTGCGCATATCCATATAACTAATATCCACTCCCAGCTTATCCGCCAGGACAGCCGGAAAAGAATCTGCCTCTTCAATCAGTACATGAATTGGCTTATTTAAATAACCTCCATGAAGCAGGTTCTCTGCAAAATCAGCATGGGTGGTCAGAATCACATTAGCCCTTGCAGCCGCCTCAAGCCGTCTGCCATAGAAATCCCGCTCTGTCCATGGTTTCAATAATCTCGGATGAAGCCTGCGGTGATGGGCCACTTCTTTGGCATACTCCCTGCCAGCACTTGAAAGATTAAGCTCATTGATATCCCCTGTAACCGTTTCGGTCAGCCAAACAAGGATTTGCATCTTTGTCATTGCCACCTCATAGTTGTGATCGCGCTGCCTTAACGATTGTTCGAATTTCGGCAGACTGAGGTAATTGGTCTCCTGCTTTAATTTTTCAACAGATAAAGGCATATAGGCTGTTAGCTCTTCTTCTGTCAGTTCACCATATGTCGTGAGAAGGACTTGCTCTCCTTCTTTCTCAGCAAAATCATGACAGGCTGCCAGATGGTCCGAAAACGCACGTGTCCCGTCCTCCAAGAAGGCGGTACCGCCGGACTTGAACACATCTTGTATGAAGCCGCAGATGTTAGAGTCCACTTGAGGAATAGCGGAAACGTTGGTCTCTTGCCTTGGAAGGACCAATGCCAATCCTCTGTATATTTCTAAATCTGGTCTCCAAGGCTCGCAAACCTGTGCCTGCTCCTGCAAAACCTCAAGCAGCACTTCCTTTAATTCACTCTTCAATGAATAGGACAGCCGATACAGAGATTTAAGCGTCTGTCTCGGCAGCCTCTTTAACGCCTTATAAAAATCGAGGAACAGCAGGGCTGTGGCATAGGCATCACTGTCTGCTTGATGCGGGCAGTCATGTATATGGCCGTATGCCTTGCTCAAATCCTCCAGTTTGAAGCTATCAGTCCTCGGCGAAATAACCTTGGCCATCTCTACGGTATCTACCGTGTATCCCAGAAACATTTCATAGCCTACCCGCTCGAGCTCTGCTTGAAGGAACGTCAAATCAAAGAGCACATTATGAGCAACAAAAACAGCCTCTTCTAATATTCCTACTATGTATGGGGCAATTTCCTTAAAGGTAGGTGCAGATTTTACATCTTCATCCTTGATGCCTGTAAATTCCTGAATGAAAGAAGGAATCGTCCTCTCTGGATTAACGTACGATGAGTATTGATACGTGATTTCCCCATTTTCGATAACAATAGCAGCGATTTGGATAATTCGATCACCGGCTTTCGAGTTATTGCCCGTTGTTTCCAAATCGACCACTACATATTTATTTTCCATGTTTGACACCTGCTTAAATCATATCAATCGGCACCGTTCATAGCCGGAGCCGTCACAGGCCGCTGTTCACGGCCATTTGTTCATTTTTCTGCAAGGCTGAATGCCAGCCTCTCTGTTAGAATTCATGATACTCCATTTATAGCAGATTGAAAACTAATTATCAAAGACATAAGAAGGAATGGAGTAATCATTTGCGGCTCTAGCCAGCTGCTGACTCTGCTATTTATCATCTTACCTGTTTAGCCCTATTCTGCCAGATTCCAAGTGCCTAAAAATGAAAAAAAGAAGCATAGCCACCGCTGTGCCATGCTTTCTTTTGCTGCTTCACTTTTCCGCTCCTTCGCTACAGCTAACGTATTCCATCAGCCAGCAGTCTTGGTAGACCCCTTCATGCAGCTCATGGGACGAAAGCAGCTTCACCTTCTTAAATCCGCATTTTTCATAGCATCTGATGGCCCGCTCATTCCTTGCTTGCGGGTCCATGATGATTCTTTTAGCCCTTTTCTCTTTTAACAAATAAGAGGCCATAGATTTAATAAGGGAGGCACCAATGCCCCTATTCCAATATTCAACCTCTCCAATGAATTGGTCGAGTCCATATGTAGTTTCTTTGTCAAAGCCGTATTCTAAAAGTTCCACAGTATCAACCGGATAGAACTGAATATAGCCGATTGGCTGATTCCTATATTCCACGATGCATTTTGTCTCTTCATCCTTCGCATCCATGAAAGTGATTTTTGCCTTGTCATAATCAAAGCGATTATCTCTTCCTTCGTAGAATTCCAGTACCTTATCGTCTGAAAGCCATTTTGCCAGCAGCACGAGGTCCTGCTCCACCAAGGCCCTGACAGATATGCTGCCATCCTGATAGAACAACTTCGTCTCACTCCCATCATTCCTCATTTAGATAAACGTCTTTATGTCCTTCATAATACTCTTTAAAAGATCAATCGAATTAAGGATATGTCCTTCTTGCTCAAGGCCATGATGCATATTTGGATACAATCTTGCCGCTGCAAGCGGATTACGGCCAATGCGTTCCAATCCTTCCGGAGTATAATTCGGGTCCTTATCTCCAATGATACATAGGCTGGGATACGCAGCGTCTGCGAGAGCATTCAGCACCCCTTCCTCTTTCAAGAGTGGAGTTACCCAAATGGCCTTCATTTCTTCAGCATATTCATTCCTAAGGATTGAATCCATACAAAGCGTCCCAATTGATTTGCCAAGTATGATGATTTGTCTGTATGGTTTATCCATCAAGACATGGTCAAGGACCATGTTTACATCATAGTGAATCGCCTCCGTCAGCTCCTCCCATGAGAAATCTTGATAGAAGTCATCACGATAAGGGTAATTAATCTCCAATACATCCATGGCCTCTTCCAGAAACATGGAGGACGAATAATGAAATAGGGGCGCTTTTGTTGTATATCCAGCTCCAGGCAAAAGGACCGCCAGCCGTTCTGCTCTGTCAGTCAATCCAGCCATTGTGAACGGGATATCCATTTGTTTATAGCCTTTCACAACGTGTGAGTGATAATGGGTCATCGTTCTTCCTCCTTTTCCAGCTATTTTAGCATAAATATTCAGATAATTAACCGACAAAAAACACACTGCCATTAATAGAGCGGAGCGGCAGTGTGTTATCCTATCTAACAATCTTATAGAATGGTTGCTTCAGGCTCAAGGCCGATCATTTGTGTAATGGTATTGTTCTCATCCAGCACAGCGACTCTTGGCTGATGAGTACGAGCCTTTTCCTCTGGCACTAAACCGTAGGAAATGATAATGACTTTATCCCCCTCGTGAACAAGTCGTGCTGCAGCGCCATTTAAGCAAATTACGCCGCTGCCTCTTTTACCTGGAATGATGTAGGTTTCGAATCTCGCGCCATTATTATTATTGACGATTTGTACCTTTTCGTTTGGCAGCATATCAACTGCTTCGAGCAATTCCTCATCAATCGTGATGCTTCCTACATAATTTAAATTAGCCTCCGTTACGGTTGCTCTGTGAAGCTTCCCTTTCATCATGGTACGATACATGACGTTACCCCCTTGGTTGTTCGTTTTTTATGATGACATTATCAATCAGGCGCACCTTGCTGTATTGGACAGCTGCTGCGACAATGATTGTCTCTCTTACATCTGTGATTGATTTGAGCTCTGGATACGATAGAGCCTCTAAGTAATCAATCGAGCCCGTAATATGTCCTTGCAGATAGCCTATCCCCTCTGCTAGCGCAGCTGCAGGTGTGGATCCGTTTTCAATGGCCTCTCTGATCAAGCGTAAGCTTTTCGAAATGTACACGGCCTCCGTACGTTCTTCCGGTGTCAGATTCACATTCCTAGAGCTTAAAGCAAGACCGTCTTCTTCTCGCTTAATATCGACACCAACAAGCTCAATCGGGAAGTTAAAGTCTCGAATCAACCCTTCAACTACCGCAACCTGCTGGGCATCCTTCAAGCCAAAATAAGCACGAGTTGGAGCAACAATATTAAAGAGCTTAGTCAGCACGGTTGCTACGCCGTCAAAATGGCCAGGACGAGATTTGCCGCATAGGCAGTCTGTCCGTTCATGCACCTTAACCGTAACAGTTGGACGCTCACCATACATTTCAGCAACTGTCGGATAGAACAAGTAATCCACTCCGGCCTCGCGGGCCAGTGCTTCATCATGTTCAATATCGCGCGGATATTGGTCAAAATCCTCGCCAGGTCCAAATTGAAGCGGATTGACGAAGATACTGATGACGACAACCTCATTCTCTTTGCGTGCTGCATGAATAAGCGATAAATGCCCCTCGTGCAGATAGCCCATTGTTGGGACGAACCCCACTGTTTTCCCCTCTGTTTTTTCCTCTGTTAACATGGTGCGCAATTCATCAATCCGATTTACGATTTTCATTATTTACTTTTCTCCCCCATACAATGCAAGCAGCTCTTCTTCCTTCATCGTAAAAGAATGGCTTTCTGAAGGGAAAGCGCCGGACTTCACTTCTTGTATATGTTTGGATAGGGCATCCCCTATCGTTGTATTTAAATCAGCATAAGACTGAACAAACTTCGGCACACGTCCAACTCCATAAAGAAGGACATCATGATAAACAAGCACCTGTCCGTCCGTTTGATTTCCAGCCCCGATTCCAATTGTCGGAATCATAAGCTTATTCGTCATTTCTCCACCGACCTGGTATGGAACGCATTCAAGCACAAGCGCTATTGCCCCGGCTTCCTGGCATTTAATCGAATCACTCATTAATTGCAAGGCCGCTTCCTTTGTTTTCCCTTGGACCTTATATCCTCCAAGCACACCTACCGATTGCGGAGTTAATCCTAAATGGGCAACGACCGGTATACCAGCATCTGTCAAAGCCTTGATCTTAAGCAGGACATCACCTGCCCCTTCAATCTTGACCGCATCCGCTCCAGCCTCCTGAAGAAGCCTTGCCGCGTTCTTCAATGTTTCATCGATGGACACATGATAGCTCATGAAAGGCATATCAGCGACGATGAACGTGTTAGGCGCTCCCCGGCGTACAGCCTTTGTATGATGGATCATATCCTCCATTGTTACTGGAACAGTAGAATCATAGCCAAGAACAACCATACCCAATGAATCCCCAACAAGAATCATGTCTACACCAGCTTGTTCAGCTAGCTTGGCAGATGGATAATCATAGGCTGTCAGCATGGAGATTTTTTCTCCCTTTTCTTTCATTTTCCAAAAATCAGCAGCAAATTTCATTTTTTTCCTCCTTAACATTCCGAGGAGAGAAAAACAGCCGAATCCGCATAAAAAAATCCTTCTTTACAGAAGGATTGAATCCGCAAAATGGCTTTTATCCCTCTGTCCCGGTCCTATTTCTAAGATACAGGCAGAATATCAACTTTCCACTTACAACGCATACAAGGTGCAGGTCGTTTCCGCTACTGCCCTCATATGCATTATAACGGGAAGGGATAAAATTTACCATTTTATTTTATTTTGTTTTAAATTTACATATGGTGAATGGTAATATCACCGGAATAAACAAGATGCTGCACACCCGTCTGTTCATCTTTCACCATCAAAATACCATCTTCATTGATTCCTGATGCAAGCCCTATGAATGATGACTGGGCTGTTGCAACTGTTACTCGCTGACCAATTGTGACGGAGTATGTTTCCCACAGCTCTTTAATTGGGAGGAACCCTTTCTCAAGAAAGAGCAGATAAAGCTGCTCAAAACGGCTGAGAAATCTTTGCAAAAAGAGTGCTCGATCTAGCATTTCTCCCTTCTCAATGGCAAGAGAGGTGGCAAGGCTTTGAATATCCTCATTGAAATCTTGACGCTCCTGATTAACATTAATGCCGATTCCAATGATGACCGAATGGATTTGGTCTGCTTCAGCGTGCATCTCAGTCAGAATACCAGCGATTTTCCTCCCGTTCACTAGCACGTCATTCGGCCACTTAATTCCAGCATTCACACCAGTCTCTCTTATTGCAAGTACAGCTGCCACAGCCGTCAGCAGGGTCAGACGCGGAGCATGGTATGGGGGAATGTCGGGTTTTACAATCAAACTCATCCAAATCCCGCCTTGGTGAGGGGAATACCATGTCCTCCGTAATCTCCCCTTTCCTTCTGTTTGCTCCTCACTAATCACAATCGTTCCATTATCTGCTCCCTTAGCAGCTAGGTCGCTTGCGATTGTTTGCGTGGTTGGAACCGTTTCATAGGCGTGGATGGACCTTCCAATGAACTCCGTTTCAAGTCCCATAAGGATTTCTGTTTCGGTTAACCGGTTCTTGCGAGGCAGGATACGATAGCCCTTTTTCTTTATAGCTTCAATTTCATAGCCTTCTTTGCGTAAGGCATCAATATGCTTCC
Source organism: Bacillus sp. FJAT-27916 (assembly GCF_001183965.1). GTDB lineage: Bacteria > Bacillota > Bacilli > Bacillales > Pradoshiaceae > Pradoshia. Next base: position 1,640,385 of record NZ_LFZV01000001.1, on the reverse strand, counting down.
AGACAGCCGTACGGGAACAACCGGCAATATCGGCTAAATACTGTCCCGATATATAGTCATCTCCTGCATTTGTCAGTGCATGAATCAATTGTTTCTTTATCGTTTGTTCCCCTGTATGAGCCATTGTTTCACAAACTCCTTCTCATTGACAATCTCTCCATCAAGCATGGCTTGAATGATTTCTCTCATCATGTCCTTCATCCATGGGCCGCCCCTTTTACCTGTCCATTTAATTAGGTCTGTACCAGAAAACGAAAGCGGCGTCTCTTTTTGAATAGGCATTTGATTGTATAGATCATCGATGTGGTCATGCTCGGCAGGCTGGCTGGAATAGACAGACCATACCCGTTCAACACTATGGGCTGTCTCGATGCCCGCCTCATATAATTGATAACGGGTATAGAAGGCTTTCTCCCTTTGTTTACATCCTTCAATCAAGACTTTAATTCCTTTAATGACTGCATTCGGAAGCTTCCACTCTCTATACATGCTCTCCCTCTTTGAACAGAATAAGGCCATTACTGCCAGCCATTCCTCAAAGGTTTGACAGGCCTCCACATCGAGGGAAAGGAATGAATCCATCTTTTCAGCCAAGAGGTCAAGCTCTGGATAATAATGAAGGATTTGAGAAGCCGCTGCAGCTCTGAGTGCCTCCTTGGGCCTTTTACCTGCCAACAGCTTTTGGAATTCCGCTGTTTTTCTCTCCTGAGCAATATGGCTGAGTAAATGTGAGTTCTCCCGCAGTGCTTGATATGTCTTCTCCTCAATCTGAAAACCAAGCTGACTCATAAAACGGACAGCCCGAACCATACGCAGGGCATCCTCTGAAAAGCGTTCGTCCGGCTCCCCGACAGTGCGAATCGTTTTCTGTTCGATATCTTCATGCCCCTTAAATGGGTCATACAATGTGCCATCCTTATCCATGGCAATTGCATTCATCGTGAAGTCCCTTCTTTTCAGATCCTCCTCAAGCGAGGTGACAAACTCCACTTGGTCAGGGCGGCGGAAATCCTTATATGTACTCTCCGTTCGAAATGTCGTGACTTCATATGGCACACCCTCGTGAAAGACGAGAACCGTGCCATGCGCAATCCCGACATCAACTGTATGGCCAAATACCTCTTTCACTTCCTGCGGCATGGCAGATGTAGCAATGTCAACATCATGAATGTCTTTACCCATAATGGAATCTCGTACCGAACCACCGACAAAATAGGCCAAATATCCTTTTTCCTGCAATTGACAAAGAACCGGAGCTGCTTGTACAAATTCCTTCTTCATCATCCTTGCCCCTCTTCTGATAGAATGGATGCATACAAGTCTTCATATTGGTCAACGATTCGGTTCGTTTCAAAATGCTCGCGGACGATTCGAATCGCTTGTTCTCCCATATCCAATCTTTTCTTATCATTACTCAATAATTTATACAGTCTTTGCGCTGCAAGCGCTGTATCGCCCTTCTCGACAATATACCCGTTCACACCATCCTGAATCACCTCTGGAATGCCCCCTATATTGGTCCCGAGACATGGAACCCCATGTACCATTGCCTCAAGCAAGACTAAGCCAAAGCTTTCCTTTTCTGACATTAGGACACAGGCATCGCTTATCGCATACAGCTCGTGGAGATTTTCCTGTTTCCCTAACAGGATGACTTGATCACGTATACCAAGCTGGCTGATTTGTCGATTGACTGCTCCCATTTCAGGACCGTCACCGACTAGGATGAGCTTACATGGCATACGCTTTGCTACTTCAGCAAATGAATGCAGAATATCCGGAATCCGTTTCACCTTACGGAAATTGGATACATGGATGACGACCTTTTCTTCTTCCTTAATATTCAGCTCAGCCTTCAAGTCCATCTCGGAATTGTCCTTGAGTGCTGGATAATCAATGAAATTATAAATGGTTTTGATTTCTTTCTCAGGCTGTATTAAATCATAGGTCTCCTGCACAAGTGCGTTCGATACAGCTGTTACGGCATCTGATTTTTCAATCGCAAACTTAATCATGTCCTGCATCGAGGAATCATATCCAAGTACCGTAATATCTGTTCCATGCAAGGTTGTGACCACTTTCAGCCGCTCGCTCGTCATCTGTTTTGCCAATATGCCACAGACCGCATGCGGCATCGCATAATGGGCATGAATGAGATCGAGGCCTTCATTTTTCACTACCTCCGCAATTTTGCTCGCCAAGGACAATGTATATGGAGGGTATTGAAATACTGCATATTGATTGACCTCTACCTGGTGGAAGTAAATATTGGAATACCGTTTATTAAGACGAAACGGCATGCTTGAAGTAATGAAATGAATTTCATGGCCGCGCTTTGCCAGCGTGATGCCAAGCTCTGTGGCCAATATGCCGGATCCGCCGACAGTCGGGTAGCAAACAATCCCTATTTTCAATTTCTTCATTTTGACGCTCCAAATAAATCCGCATCAAGAATGAGCGGTTTTGTTGTTTTGAACCCTTCAGCAAAAAGAACGCCGGCATCACGTCCATACGCTCTCTCACGTCCTTCAATTGCTTCTAAATATCCTTCTGTCAATGGCGTAATAACACCGTCACGAGAGCGTTCGAATTGGGAACGATAGCATTTCAGCGCTTCAATCTTCTTGTCAAAGCTGCTGCTGATGTCCACGCAGAAGTCAGGCTTATGGAAGCTGTTAATCATATATTCATATACAGCTGTTGGTTTATGAGATTCCTGCCCGTCTTGGTCAGTATATTTCCGGATTCCTGCTGAAAAGACTGCCTCGAAGACTAATTGACTTACCCGCCCATGATCGGGATGACGATCGATATGATAAGGAGCAAAGATTAGTTCCGGCTGATAACGACGTATGACTGCCGCTACCTTCGCGATATTATCCGGCGTTATGAAGAGATTCCTGTCTCCCATATTCAGATTGATTCGCTCCTTCACGCCGAGTACTTCAGCAGCTGCCTGTGCTTCCTTCTTTCGATTTTCCGGCGTGCCATTCGAAGATAGCTCTGCTTCTGTTAAATCGCAGATAACCGCCGTTTTTCCTTGCTGTGTATATTTTGCTAATGTGCCGCCCATTCCAAGTTCTACATCATCGGAATGAGCGCCAAAACATAATAGATCTATTTTCATTCTAGGTGATTTACTCCTTTTCCCTTACAATCGTTCTCCATTTAAGATCTCCTCGGTCAATTCCATGAATGATGAGCTCAGCCGTACCCATATTTGTCGCAAGCGGAATGGAATAAACATCCGCTAAACGGAGCAGGGCTGAAACATCCGGTTCATGAGGCTGCGCGGTTAATGGATCGCGGAAGAAAATGATGGCATCAATATCATTCTGAGCCACCATCGCTCCAATTTGCTGGTCTCCGCCATGCGGTCCGGATTGATAACGATGAACCGGCAGTCCTGTTGCCTCCATGATTTTCAGACCTGTCGTGCCGGTAGCAAAGAGCTGCTGCTTACTTAAGATATGCTTGTACGCAATCGCAAATTGAATCATGTCGTCCTTTTTCTTATCATGTGCAATTAGAGCGATCTTCATCGTTTATACCTCCATTTAATCGAGAATATTTTCCAACCCATACACAAGCTGATCTAATTTCATAACCGTTTCAACAGATACCCTAACACCAGACATAAATGATTTACGGTCATAGGAATCATGACGAAGCGTCAATGTTTGCCCTTCTCCTCCAAACATGACTTCTTGATGGGCAATCAAGCCCGGTAAACGTACGCTGTGAATTCGCATGCCGTCGAAATCTGCCCCTCGCGCTCCAGCAATCGTTTCTTTTTCATTCGGGTGTCCTTGCTTCTTGGCAGAACGTTCTTCAGAAATCAATTGAGCCGTTTTGATTGCTGTACCAGAAGGCGCATCAAGCTTTTGATCATGATGCATCTCAATTATTTCGACATCTTGGAAGTATTTTGCGGCATTTTGTGCAAATTTCATCATCAAAATAGCCCCGATAGCGAAGTTTGGCGCAATAATACAGCCGATTCCCTTTTCCTTTGTCAATGTACGCAGCTCTTCAAGATCCTCGTCTGAAAAGCCGGTTGTCCCAACCACAGGACGGATACCATGTGATAGGGCTGATAATGTATGTATTCTACCAACCTCTGGGGTTGTTAAATCTATTAACACGTCTGCTTGAAGGGTTGAGAAGCATTGTTCATGATCATCATAAACTGGGACATCCTCGCCAACACCGGCAAACCCTTCAAGTTCATTTAAGTGCTTTCCGCCATTTTTACGGTCAAGCACAGCAATTAATTGGAAGTGGTCTGTCTCTTGTACCATTTGGACAGCCGCCCTGCCCATCTTTCCTCTTGGTCCGGCAATAATTACTTTAATCATTTTGTTCATCCTTTCTTGTCCAGCGATCACGGTCTCTCGTCCGGAATTTATCCATTACAAGATCATGAGCATGTGCAAGGTCTACGCCAAGTGAGTTGGCCATGCAGATCAGCACGAATAAAACATCGCCCATCTCCTCTTCAATCGCCTTCTCTTCTTCCGTTGACTTCTTCGGTTTTTCTCCGTAATGGTGGTTGATTTCACGAGCAAGCTCCCCCAGCTCCTCTGTAAGTCTTGCTGTCATCGCAAGAGGGCTGAAATACCCTTCCTTAAACTGCCCGATATAGCGGTCCACCTCTTGCTGCATTTCTTCCATTGTTTTTTTTGTTTCCATTCGTTACACATCCATTTCTTTGCTCACTTCTTCTATGTTAGCTCATTTAACTATTCCCGAGCAATCCACACATATGATAAAATTCATTAGGGCATAATTGACATAATCTTATCTCAATTGTACACCATAATTAATAACGGATAGCAAGGAAGTGGGATTACATATGATTTTCAACCTAAAACTCAAGAATATTTTGTTTATCTTGATCGGTTCAGCCATCATGGCCTTTGGTGTCGTGCATTTTAACATGCAAAATCAGTTAGCTGAGGGCGGTTTCACTGGTATTACCCTCCTCATTTATAATTTGACCGGATTAAGCCCGTCCATTTCCAACATTTTGCTTAATCTGCCCCTTTTCTTCATTGGCTATCGATTATTAGGAAGAAAAACGTTCATCTATACAATCATTGGAACGGTTGGACTATCTATTTTTATCGCGATATTCGAAAAATATCAGCTCCATATCCCACTAAAAGACGACCTTATGCTTGCAGCCCTGTTCGCAGGCGTCTTCATCGGGGTCGGACTCGGAATTATCTTCCGCTATGGCGGGACTACCGGGGGAGTTGATATTATTGCACGGCTTGTCTTTAAGTACAAAGGCTACAGCATGGGAAAAACCATGTTCATCTTTGATTTCTGTGTCATTACCCTATCACTGGCAACGTACCTTGATTATAAGGAAGCCATGTACACACTCGTTCTTGTGTTTATTGGGAGCCGCGTTATTGATTTCATTCAGGAAGGTGCATATGCAGCCAGAGGAGCCTTTATTATCAGTGAATCCAATAAAGAGATTGCTCAAAAAATCAACGAAGAAATGGACCGCGGCGTCACACTTCTAAAAGGATACGGTTCCTTTTCTAAGCTTGAAAAAGATGTCATCTACTGCGTCGTCGGTAAGAATGAAATTGTCCGCCTCAAGAATCTGATAACGTCTGTTGACCCGCACGCCTTCGTATCAGTCTCAGTCGTTCATGATGTTCTCGGCGAAGGCTTTACCTTAGATGAGAACAAAAACCCGCTCGAGCATTAACAGCACAAAAAAGAGGGAAGTTGAACTTCCCTCTTTTTTTAATCGTCATTATTCATACCGGTTAACATTAACACAAAACGAAGCAATTCCAGAAGAGCTACAGCTGCAGCCGCAACATATGTTAATGCTGCCGCGTCAAGAACCTTCTTCGTTTCTCGTTCTTCCCCTGCATCAATAACGCCAAGTGCAACTACTTGCTGCATGGCACGATTAGAAGCATTAAACTCTACTGGCAAGGTCACAAATTGGAACAGGACTGCCGCTGCCATGAATAGCACACCGAGCAAAGCAAGATTATAGATACTGAAGATCATCCCTGCAATAATCAAAATCCAAGAGAAATTCGATCCGATATTTGCAACAGGAACTAATTTATGACGAATACGCATAAATGTGTAATCCTCTTTGTCCTGAATGGCATGACCAACCTCATGGGCTGCTACCGCAGTACCAGCAAGAGAATGTCCATGGTAAATGTCAGAGGATAATCTGACAACCTTTGCTGTCGGATCATAATGGTCACTTAATACACCATGTGTTTCTTCAATTTTGACATTATACAATCCATTTTCGTCCAATATTTTTCGTGCCACCTCTGCCCCGGTATATCCATTGGAAGCCGGAACCTTTGAGTATTTAGAATAGGCACTCTTGACTTTCATTTGAGCGAAAAGCGGTATAAGCAAGATCAAGATAAAGTAAATTAGAAACGCCATCAATATCCTCCATTTTTAATGTGATTAATATTATTGTAATAATGAAACCATTTATCTGTCAATGGATTGATACTTTTCAAAATTTTATCAAATATCGCGATTCTTCTTCTTCGTAAAGGTAATCTCCTCACGCGCCTTGTACTTGCGGAAGCCCACATAAGATAATGTCATTAAGATAATACTGCCTGTCGAGATGATTACCCACCAGAGTGACGGGTCTGTATCATCCTTCTCTGCCTCGTCAAATATATCCCTCAGCTGCCCCTCCAATGAAGCCATATCTTTCTGTTCACTGCTGTCAGAGAATACTTGCGGACGGTATTGGTCTATGAATTTCAAATGAGCATCCACTTGCTGAAATTTTTCTGGAGTAACATCGATTTTCAAAGATGGATACAGAATAATATATATATTTAACAAACGATTCAATTCCTCCTGAAAGACAACGGAATCCTGATTTTTCACAGCTTCACGCGTATCCTTTACAGCTTCGAGAATCTGTCCTCTCATCTTTGTCCATAAGGGACTCTTATCATGACTAACAGCATCAAAGGCTAATCTGAATTTTGTCATCTCGTTTACGGCTTCCTGATTCGACTTCTCTGTATCCTGAACGGCATTCATCGCATCCTCAAGGGCAATGGTCACAATATTGATCTCATCCATTGAATATTGATTACCCTGTGAAGCCATATCCAAAAATCTCTCTGAGAACACATTGAGCAATTCCTCGGCTTCCTGCCTCCGATCAACCTTCACAAACTGCAGGGATTGGTCAGCAATCGTTTCAATGGCTTTATCTTCTGCAGGACTGGCGGCGATTGCCTGAATGGATAGCGATGCGACAATAATAACGGATCCAATGACCCCCTTTAGCAACTTCATAAAAAATGTCCCTCCTCACCATACTAATATGTATGTGAAAAGGGACAAGGCAAGAACCTTAAATATTGCTTATCGTGAGGGAAGCGTATAAATTGCCCTTCCTTTCCGAACAGTCGTATAATACCCCACTCCAATTGATAAAATGCTAAGCCAAAAAGTGAAATAGCCGATTTCATCCATATATAGATGGAGCACACTGTACGTCGGCATCATTCCAAATACATAATCGATGATTTCATTATGGACAAGGATAATGGCCGCCGTCACTAAATGCCATGGCTTCACCCGAAAATATGGAGCAAACAACAGCCCCTCCAAAGCCATAGCACCATGAGATAGAATAAGCATGAGGGCGATCAAGGAAAATGACCCATCCACTGCAAAGGAGAATAGGTTCATCACAACAGCCCATATCCCATATTTAAATAAGGACACAACCGCAAGCGCCTCGAACAAGCCAAAATTTCTCCCCATCATGATTCCTGCAAGTGCAATGACAAAGAACAGGCTTGCAGTCGGACTATCTGGAACAAACAAAAGGAATTGAAGCGGCGTTGCTTCCAACTGCCCTTTATACCAATAGTACCCATAGATGGTTCCTAAAATATTGATGATTAGAATCGTCCATAGGACGAGTCGATTCGAAAGAAATGCATATAGCCAATTTCTCATAATAAATTGAAATCCTCCAAATTAATATGCTGTCATTCTTTCATGATAGCGTTTAGGCTCTAATACTGGCAACCTCCAATTATCTATATAGGCAAGACATCATCAGCAGCAGGGCAGCCTAAATACTTCGCAAATCCACTGTGAACGGCAAAGGGCTTCAGAATAGCAGCTATTCTGAAGCCCTCTTATCAACTATCAAAAATGCCCCCGATTGGACGAAATCAGATAGGATTATTCTGTCTCTGTGCTTGTTTGCTCGCCACCGCCTGCATTGGCACCTTTAATAAACTCAGCAAGTGTTTTCAATTCTTCTTCTGTACCCTTGAAGACACCAGGCATTTTCCCACTCTCTGTACCATTTACCGCAATCTCAGAGATTTGGTCAACCTCCAATTCAGTACCAAGAAGCTTTGGTCCTGCTCCTCCTTGAAGAGAGTCACCATGACAGCTGATACATCCTTGATCCTGATAAATCTTATACCCATCAGAATCTTTATCGATAGCTGAATCATCAATGATTTGTCCTTGCAATTTAGCCGCTGCCCAATCATGTGTAGAAACGGTCTCCCACGTCAAATAGAAAACTCCAGCAAACGCTAAAAGCATAAAGCCTACCGCAAACTTACGCTTTGCAGGGCGTCTTTCCGGTCCCCTGTCCAAGAATGGAGCAAGTAATAATGCACCAAAAGCTAAACCTGGAATGACAAGAGCACCAATCAAGTTATACGGCCCAGATGCATACGAATATTTAAGCAGCTGGTATAAAAACATGAAATACCAGTCAGGCAGCGGAGCATAGCCCGTATCTGTCGGGTCTGCTATCCTCTCAAGCGGGGATGGATGCGCTACCGTCAAACATAAGAAACCGATTAAGAAAACGGCGCCAACCATCCATTCCTTTAACAGGAAGTTCGGCCAGAAAGCTTCTGTCTTTCCTGGATACTCAGAATAATCCTTAGGAATATTCGGCTTTCTGTCAGCACTAATTCTTGAGTCACCTACAAATCTCATACCTTTACCACGATGCATATGGATATCCCCTCCTTCTTTACAATTCTTGTTCTAAAGACCGAATCTTATAGCGGTCCGGAAATTCCTTGCTTACGAATCATCAGAAAGTGAGCTGCAATCAGCCCAATCAAGGCTGCAGGCAAGAAGAATACGTGAATCGCAAAGAAACGGGTCAGCGTTTGGGCTCCGATGATTGTCGGGTCACCAGCTAACAGCGTCATCAAATATGGTCCGATAAATGGAACAGAGTCGATGATTGTTAATGTAACCTTGGTTGCAAATAGCGCTTTCATATCCCAAGGAAGAAGGTAACCAGTCAATCCTAAAGCAAGCATGATAAAGAAAATAAGTACTCCCACGATCCAGTTTAATTCACGCGGCTTTTTATAAGCACCCTGGAAGAACACGCGCATTGTATGTAAGAACATCATGACGATTACCACACTAGCTCCCCAGTGATGCATCCCCCTGACAATTTGTCCAAAAGCCACTTCATTCTGCAGGAAATAAACAGAATTCCATGCATTCTCGATATCCGGAACATAATACATCGTCAAGAACATGCCAGATAGAATCTGAATGACAACGATAAAGAACGTCAATCCCCCAAAACAATAAACAAATGCCGAGAAGTGATGGGCAGGGTTTACATGCTCTGGGACCTCATGATCAGCGATGTCTCGCCACAATGGCGTTATATCTAGCCGCTCATCAATCCAATCATACATTTTATTCAGCATTGGTCACGCCTCCCTACACCTCATTTGTTTTTGTGTTGCCCAAATACAATACTCCATCTTTTTCCTGCATATCATACACATCAAGCGGACCGATCGGCGGTGTATTTGGAATATTCTTACCGTTCTTCTCGTAACGGCCGCCATGACAAGGGCAATAGAACTCATTCTTATGCTTCTCATCACCCTCCCAGTTGACTGTACAGCCTAAGTGTTTACATACTGGAGATAAAGCGACAATGTCGCCCCCTTCATCCTTGTAAACCCACGCTGTTCTCGTCTCCTCTGCTTCATACCAGCCATCCTGGACTTTCAGCTTGTAATCGACGCGAGTCGGTGTTTCTGTTACCTCGCTGATCTTCAAGCCCGTATTGATAAAGTCACCTGAGGCATTAGCCTTTAAGGCAGGATCGACCGCAAACCGCAGCATCGGCATAACCATTGCCGCACCCATGAATCCCCCGACACCCATGAGTGTGTAATTCAAGAATTGGCGTCTTGAAACTTTTTGGCTGCTCATTAAATTTCTCCCCCCTTATATGGAAAGTCTGACAAAATTACAGAATTGTACAAACTTTATAAAACTAGGACATTACAATAATATCCTAATATTTTTGATAGGTCAACAAACTCCCAGTTTAGGAAATACATGGTTTATTATGTAAGTATTTTCAATCCGTCTTCCAAGCATCCTGCAGGAGCTCTTTGATTTGGTCTGTATGATCATCCAGCACTTGCTTGATAGCCTCCCTCGGCATTTTATCCGTCTGAATGGAAGGAAACCATAGAATTTGCTCTTGATCACTGACTGTAATCCATTTGTTATCCGTTGTGAGGAATCGTATATAGGTGAACCCGGCTTCACTGTAAAAGGTTCTCCAATGATTCAATAGTGCTTTCTTTGACTCTTGTCCGCTTTCCTTTGAATACGGTACTGGATGGGCCAGAAATATTCTTCCCTTTAACTCTCTCTCCAGTTCATAGGTCAATAGACTTAAGTACTCATAAGAAGCAACCGCCTGACTGACCCCCTTCTCAAATGTAATCGCATTCAATGGAATGATGACTGTATCGATGTATTCCCTTGAACGCTCGAACATCTCCATATCAGCCGTTTGATATTTCATGCAATCCCCCCTTATGTCCATTTCATTGTAAACTAAAATAAGTAAAAATTATACAAAAACGCATAAAAAAAGCCAATCAGCTTAGCTCCGGCTATGCTGACTGGCTTTTTTCCTGATTGGCTCTATGTCAGGGATTTCTTCTTTCTACGCAGCCGTTTCAATTGACTGCTTAGCAGCGTGAATTGAGCATGATCTCTCTCATCAATCGCCGTATCAATTAATCGCAGCAATCGTTCCTCCTCAAAACGGTTCAAGCTCTCTTCAAGAATACTTTCAGCAATATGCTGGTCTTGCTCATTGCCAGGTAGATTCTTTGGCAAATAAGGATTCTCCTCCAAAACAGCTGCATAATGATACGAGGAATAAGCTGTTCGAAAATTCAGCTGTATGTAGATATCCTCATCCCGGTTTAACCGGATATCATGAAAGGATTTCTCGGCATCAGTGGTCATAATATTGCTCTTATAAAATCGAAACGGCACATCATCTACACAATGGGTAGACATCACCATTCCTTTCGGGCAATATTTGGCCCCTTCCACAAAATGGACATTTCTCATCAGCTGGTCATGACTCATCAAATAGTTTAATATCCACACACATTCACGACGCTTTAGTTGATAATTATTCAAAAACCAACGGATGAATTCTTTTTTCTCATCGACAGATACAGGGGTTTTCATGGTGGAGCCCTCCTCTGCACATTAAATTTAGATTCTTTCTAATATATCCAAGTACTCATCATTACTCGGGTCTTCTTTCAGCAGTTTCTCAAAGATAGCTTTAGCCTCTTGGAACTTACTGTCTTCAAGCAGGAAATAACCATATTCGTGCAAAAATTCTTTATTCTCCATGAAATGCTGATAAGCTTCTCGATAACAGGAAAGAGCCTTCTCATATTCCTCAAGCTCTGAATAGGCAGTTGCCGTCAGCCAATCAAATTGCGGATCCTCTTCTCCCATTTCACGAACAGAAGATATGAGGTCGATGACTTCTGAATATTGCTCCTCATGTAAATATAACTTGCCAAGGGTTAGTACAGCCTCCAAATAACCCGGGTCAATCGCGATTGCCTCAGACAGCCATTTAACCGCCGTTTGAGGATCTCCCTTCTTGGATGCTAATTCCGCTCCATACAAGAAAATCTCTTTATTGAACGGATCTTCTTTCATTCCCTCCTCAGCTACCTGGATAGCCATTGGGAGCTCCTTATTCTCCTCATAGGCCATAGCCAAATACATGTATAAAGAATGATAGGCAGGGTCCATTTCCTTCAACTCGCTGAACTTAGCAATAGCTGTGGCATATTCACCGGCATGAAAAGCAGAAAATCCATATTCAAACAGAAGGTTGACATCATGATCTTTATCATCCCGTTCAGCCTTATGGAAATAAGGAAGGGATTCTTCAAATTCCCCGAGGGATACGAGAGATAAGGCCAGCCGCTTATTAATGGATACCCCATTAATACTTGAATCATTTTGAGAAATATAAGTATATAATTCTACAGCTTCACGAAAATTTCCTTGTTGATAATAAAGTTCCGCTAAAGCAAATTTCACAATTGGCTCATCCGGCAGGATCTCATTGGCTTCCTTCAGCTTGCGGACGCTCACTTCATCCATGCCCATCGCCTGGTAAAGGTCGCCAAGCAATAACAGGGCTCCTGGGTACATAGGATCATCATTTTCTATCTTCTCCAAATACAGCAGCGCTTCTTCTTCATTTCCGAGTTCAGCTGAAACTTCTGCCAGAGAAAAAAGAATTTCTCCTTCATCTGGGTAGCGCTTCTCAAGTTCCTCATACAGCTCCTTAGCCTCTTCCATGAAACCTAATGAGGCCAGCTCTTCTGCTAATGCAAAAATATCCTCATCATTTTGGGATGCCTTAATGAAATTTATATGTGTTTTTGCTTCTTCCCATTCACCTTGCAAAAGTTTTTTTCTAATTGTTTCAATATTCATTTCCCGATAATTCCTTTCCAATTGCTCATTTCCCACTGTCAAATCGGCCAAATCGCAGCCTCAAAAGGACATTCCTTTTGCCATCTAGCAGCTTGCTTGCGAAAACCTATCTCCTTGTCCATAACCACGGCAAGGAAACTTGCATATGAGAATATTCTATATAGACTCGGTATTTTCCTGTAGCAGTTCCAAAATCGGATAGCCATATACGAAGTTTTTTGCGGATGATATACATAGAAGGGTTCCTGTATAAACAGTATAGCCAATTTTTAAGGCGGAGAATAGAGCGAATCACTTTAAGAGGCTGTCGAATAAACCTGCAATATTCATCACCCTATCAAATATTCACTCGATAGTAAAGGGCATTGGCTTATGCTTATCGGGAATGTCTTATAGACATGCTATGTATAATGAAAGAGATTTAGCACAATAGAAGGGAAAACAAACTCTTTTTTCATGCTGTCGAAGCAATCACTGACAACAAATGCTGGCTTCCTCTTTTTCTCATCAAAAAAAGCATTCAGAACTCATCGATTCTGAATGCTTTTTCCAAATCATTTAACTATTAAACGGGCCAAGTCCTCAAAGAAGCCCGGATAGGAAACAGCGATTGCCTCATCATTAACTAGTTCAACCGGTCCATCTGTCAATAAAGAGGCAATACTCAGCGTCATGCCAATTCGATGGTCTGTCAAACTGTCAACTGTACCGCCGTGGAGAGATTGTTGACCTTCAATAATTAGTCCGTCATCTGTAGGGGTAATTCTCGCTCCAAGACGTCCAAGCTGAGTCGCAATTGCATCAATCCGATTGGTTTCCTTCACCTTTAATTCCTCAGCATCCTTGATGATCGTCTGTCCTTTAGCCTGTGTGGCCATCAGGGCAATAATAGGAATTTCGTCGATTAACCTTGGAATGATATCCCCGCCAATTGTCATCCCTCGCAGTTTGGAATGACGGATGATAATTGACCCGACTTCTTCACCCGCTCCTGTCCCTTCATCCGGTATCACGTCCATATCAGCACCCATTTCCTGTAATACATCAATGATGCCTGTACGTGTTGGATTCAGGCCGACATTCTCAAGTGTGATTTCACTGTTCGGTACAATAGCTCCTGCAACAAGCCAGAAAGCAGCAGATGAAATATCACCGGGAACAGTGATATGTCCCCCTTTTAACGATTGGCTGCCCTTTACCGTAATTCTCATTCCATCTACAGATACTTCTCCGCCGAAGGATTGAATCATTTTCTCTGTATGGTCTCTTGTCCGTTCCTTTTCAATGACCGTTGTTTCTCCTTCTGCCTGAAGCCCAGCCAGCAGAATGGCCGATTTCACTTGTGCGCTTGCTACAGGCAATTCATATTCAATCCCCTTAAGGGCAGTGCCTTCCACTGTCAGCGGGACCAAATTGCCGTCATCGCGTCCGCTAATTTGAGCTCCCATTTGCCGAAGCGGGCTGACCACTCGTTTCATCGGTCTCTTGGCAATGGATTCATCCCCTGTGAACGTTAGGCTGAAAGGAAGAGCAGATAATAATCCGAGTAAAAGTCGGATGGATGTACCTGAATTCCCTACATCAAGGACTTCTTTCGGGGCACTTAATCCCGCATACCCTTTACCGTGCACCGTCACATTAGACCCATTTTGTTCGATGACCACTCCGAGCTTCCTGAAACAGTCTATCGTACTCAAGCAATCCTCGCCTTCTAAGAAGCGGCTGATAGTGGTGGTTCCCTCTGCAATCGAACCGAACATAACTGCTCTGTGGGAGATGGATTTATCGCCCGGTACCTCTAATCTTCCTGTCAGTGACGGACGATGTGTAAATTCCAAACTTCTTACCATGAAAATCCTCCTGACGCTTTAGTCAAAATAAGTATCATATGTAGTCTTTTGCTGCAGACATTCTACTGCAAGCACTCTATCCTCATTGCTCTGGAAAGAGATCGCCAGCACTCCGTAAATCTCTTCGCGAGTCTCAAGGATTCGAATATTCGTGATGCTGATGCTTGATTCGGCTAGATATCCGGTAATTTCTGAAATGACACCTGGATAGTCCGGCACATCCACATAAAGATCATAAGAAGAAGGAATAGCCCCCTTCTCATGCACTGGCATTGCATCCCTAAACCGCTTAGCCCCATGGAAGAAGTCATAGATTTTCTGTCCATCCTTGTTAACCATCCATTCCTTGATTTCCCCCATCTCCCGAATCCATGAATCAAGGAGCGGTACCAAAATCTCACCATTATGAAGGAGGATGTCTTTCCACATTTCCGGGCTTGAGGAAGCAATTCTTGTTGTATCCCTGAATCCTCCTGCAGCGAGTCGAGCAATCACCTCATGCTCTTTTTCAGCATCCTCAGCAAAATTAACCATAGAAGCTGCCATGATGTGCGGAAGATGGCTGATAACACCTGTCAAATAATCATGCTCTTCTGCACTGACTTCAAGAAATTTTGCCTTCGTTCCTCGAAGCCACATCTTCAATTGCCCAATTTCCTTCACGCCCGCACATTTTGACGGCGTTAACATATAGAAGGCATTTTCGAACAGCCGCTCTTTAGCAGCGGTTACACCGCTCTTATGGGAACCAGCCATTGGATGGCCTCCAATGAAGACATGCCGACTGCCAAGATGGCGCTCGGCTGCCTCCATAACCTTTTTCTTTGTACTTCCCGCATCTGTAAGGATGACTCTTTCCTTAAGCGGTACGTTTGCCAATGCTTCAATCACCTGTACAGCCGCATTTACAGGCGTACAAATCATAATCAAATCACTGGCTGCAGCCGCAGCCTTGTAATCCTTAACGGGTTCATCGATTATTTTGAGTGCTTTTGCGAGCATAGCCTGCTGCTCATCTGTATCATATCCCTGGATGAATGCATCAGGATGCTCTTTCTTGATTGCTAGTGCAATAGAGCCTCCAATCAGTCCTAAACCTATAATCAATACATTGCCGCGCATGGAGGCACCTCACTTACTTCTTCTATTTAGCTAATTCGCTCCTTTTCGTTTGGAGAAAGCCTTCAAGCTCCTTTAACACAAGAGCATTCTCTACCTCCGAACCAACCGTTACCCTGATTGATGTCGGGAATCCCAACGCCTCACCTGAACGGACAATTACGCCGCGCTCGAGCAAATATTGAAAGACTTCATTTCCCTTATATCCAACCTCCATTAAAATAAAGTTCCCTTGGGAAGGATAATAGGCTAATTGATGCTTCTCACAAAATTGATAGAATGCTTGGAGCCCATCACGGTTTCTTTGTTTACATTCAGCGATGAATGCTTGGTCTGATATAGCCTCAATCGCCGCTCTTTGGGCTACAGCATTGACATTAAACGGTTCTCTTGTCGGTTCAAGCATGCGAATGATGGTTTCATCAGCGATTCCATAACCAACCCTTAATGAGGCAATTCCATAGATTTTCGAAAAGGTATGAAGGATAATGACATTTTTATAGCGTGCAATTAAAGGAATCAGGTTAGGATAATCCTCTGCATCCACATATTCATAGTAAGCCGCATCAAATACGACGAGTACATCATCTGGTACTTGGTCCAGGAAAGGCATCAATTCATCTTCTCGAATATATTCCCCAGTCGGATTATTCGGTGAGCACAGCCAGACAACGGCTGTGTTAGAGTCAATTTGCTGGAGCATCCCCGGCAAGTCATGGCGCCCGTTAACATGAGGAACTTCCCGAATCTCCGCCCGCTCTAAGATGGCATTATGACTGTATTGACTGAACGTACCTGTGGCCATGACAGTGTTTACGCCAGGTGCGAGCAAAGCTTTCGTAATCATTTGGATCAAATTGTCAGAACCGTTTCCAAAGATTACTTGATTGCCCTCCACTCCCCAAAAGGAAGAAACAGCCTCACGAAGATTGACGGCCCCTCCGTCAGGGTAAAGCGCAAGCTGCCAATCGGACTCCTTCAAGACTTTCTTAACCTTAGGTGAATAACCATATGGATTTTCATTAGAGGCTAATTTAATAATCTCAGTCAGGCCGTATTCACGCTTCACATCATCAATCGGTTTTCCAGGCTGGTATGGCTTCAGTGTGTATAAATGTTCCTTCCATTTCATCAACAAGCTCCCCCTTTATTCTCATTTCTCCAGCAAATCTGGTCTCAGCTTAATAGCCTCCTCCAAATAAATATGCTTAATCTCCCTTTGACTCTTGTCCGTATTTACATGAACCATAATCCTGATGGCAAGCGGCAGCGATTCCGGTACTGGAATCTCACACATACACATGACAGGAACATACATGAAACCATCAATACGTCTGATTGAGGCCGCCGGAAATCCAGCATTAAGGTCATCAGTCACCGAGATAAAGACCGAGGCAATACTCTCGCTGTCCAATTCATTTTGTTCAATAATCTCGCGCATCAACCTTTCCGTTTGGCGTTCGATTTCCTCCTTGCGGTTAGCTGATACAGTGATGGCCCCTCTTATGCCTCTTAGCATTCTCTTCTCTCCTAACTTAAACTGTAAAATAGTCTTCAATGAATTCACCGAAATCCGAACGAATCTCACTCTCTTCAAATGTTGCTATGACCGGGTCGCCAAAGTCCTTCAATAGGATGGTGGCAATCTTACTTCCTTGATTCTTTTTATCTAGCTTCATATAGGGGATAAGAAGATTCATATTCAGCACTTCGTTCGATATCCTTAAGTAGCCAAGATCAATCAGCCATTGATGAAGACTGTCCAATCCCGCATCAAATCCCGTATATTTCCTGCTTAAATATAAATCATAGAATAAGCCGATTGCAACAGCCTCTCCATGAGTCAGCTCCCCATAGCCTGCCGCACCTTCCAATGCATGGGCAAGGGTATGACCTAAGTTCAAGAAAGCTCGCTTACCTGACTCTCTCTCATCTAAAGCGACGATGGAGGCTTTTACCTTTATCCCTGTTTCAATCAGCTCACCAAGCTGCACATGCTTCTTAAGGTCCTCCATTGTTTGAATCTCTTTCTGAAGCTTTTGATAAAAGGTCTCAGAAGAGAGAAAGGCATGCTTAATTAATTCCGCAAAGCCGCTTCTCCACTCCCGTTCTGGCATTGTTCGGAGCAGCTCCGTATCATAGATGACAGCTTCTGGCTGATAAAAGGCCCCGATTAAGTTCTTCCCTAGAGGATGGTTAATCCCTACCTTTCCGCCAACAGCACTATCATGAGCAAGAAGAGTTGTCGGCAGCTGAATGAAGGAAATCCCCCTCATATAAGTAGCTGCAGTAAAACCGGCTAAATCACCGACAACTCCGCCGCCAAAGGCAAGGATAATCCCGTCTCGGCCAATATTGTGCCGGAAGCCTGCTGACAGACACTCCTCATAGCAGGCAATCGATTTAGCTTCCTCTCCTGAAGGGACAATATGAACTAGCGTATCATAACCAGATTCATTCAATAAATCGGTCAATGGTTCCGCATGCAGGGCAGAAACATGTGAATCCGTAATCAAAAATAGCTTCTTCTTCCCAGGAAACCGTTCCTGAAGAAATTCCGGAAGTTTCTTGATGGCTTGATTGCCCACATAGATTGGATAAGATTTTGAAGCCGTCTTAATCTCAAAGCTTCTCATTAGAATTCCCTCGCATACCGACGCTGTTCTTCAATAGTATCAATCAATGTATCAAGGCGGTCTGCATAGAATTGATCGACAATCGCACTTGCAAGCTCCCATGCCACTGCATGCTCGCACACAACTGCTGCTGCTGGAACAGCGCAGGCATCAGAGCGTTCAATAGATGCTGCAAATGGTTCTTTAGTCTCGATATCTACGCTGTTAAGCGGTTTATAAAGTGTAGGAATAGGCTTCATCACTCCACGTACAACGATCGGCATCCCAGTCGTCATGCCGCCTTCAAATCCTCCAAGCCGGTTCGTTTTTCGTGTATAGCCTGTCTCTTCATCCCAAAGAATCTCGTCATGGACCTTACTGCCCGGAACTCGTGCCGCTTCAAAGCCTATACCAAATTCAACACCCTTAAAGGCATTAATGCTAAGGACAGCGCCAGCGATTTTAGCATCAAGCTTACGGTCATAATGCACATAGCTTCCTACACCGCTTGGCATGCCGGTCGCAATCACTTCTACCACTCCGCCAAGTGAATCTCCGTTTTTCTTCGCCTCATCAATCGCAGCCATCATTTTCTCGCCGGCTTCCGCATCTAGACAGCGTACAGGGGATTCTTCAGCTGTCTTCCTTAGTGTCTGGATGTCTGTGCTATCTGCTTGCTTTGCTTTGACCCCGCCAATCTCCACCACATGGGATACGAGCTCGATTCCAAGCAATTGCAAGAGCTTCGTAGCAACAGCACCAGCTGCGACCCTGACCGTCGTCTCTCGCGCCGAAGAGCGCTCAAGCACATTACGTAAATCTCTATGCCCGTACTTAATTCCGCCATTTAAATCAGCATGGCCAGGTCTCGGTCTAGTAATCTTCCTTTTAATTTCTTCTTCATCCTTCTCATCAATCGGCTCTATTCCCATTACATGTGTCCAATGAGTCCAATCTCGATTCTTGACGTTTAAAGCTACAGGAGATCCTAATGTTCTTCCATGCCTTACACCTGAGGTGATCTCAGCGGTATCTTTCTCTATTTGCATCCTTCTTCCTCTGCCATATCCTTTTTGGCGTCTGGCTAAGTGTTTATTTATATCCTCCTCGGATAAAGGCATTCCGCTTGGCAACCCCTCTATGATGGTCGTTAATTGGGGACCGTGGGATTCCCCGGCTGTTAAGTATCTCATTTGGCTCCTCCTTCATCACTTTAAAGCAATTATGTACAAATATATCATAAGAAAGCTTCTTTTGCTAAATTTTCTTGTTTAACTATTGTACATCAGAATAAATTAGAAACTCCACCAATAAATAGATGTATTTTTCTGACAATTAAATAATTCTATGAAAACAAAGCCTTACTTTTCATGCAGCTATTAGACTGAAAAGAAATCAAGTTAAGAATAGGTCTGCATTTCTTCGCTCTTGCACTCCATATGAATGTGAAAGCTATTTTCAGCAGAAAAGCCAACGGACTTAGCGAACTGCATGGTAGTTACTTTCGCCACTCGCCTTCGGCAAAGTTGTCTCAGCCTGCTTCCTTATCGTAGCCGAGAGTCTCGCCCCTTCTGCTAAAATAGGAACCTGTACTTATAAGATGGGTTTACCTATAAAAAGGATTAAACATAAGATTAAACAGGTCTTTACTACCTTAATAGTAAAGCATGAAAGGCGGTGGACAACAGTTAGGGGGATTAAAAAAACAGTCTATGCAGGCCAAAGCACAATTCGCTTCGATGAACCTGAAGAAAATGGGATATCGGAGAGCTATGTCAACGGAGAAAATGTCAAAAAATAAAGGGTTGAGAATATACCCATTCTCAACCCTTTCGTACAGCTTTTTTATTGATTCAGATTAATAAATCCACTCATTTACAAGCTTGCTGTATTCAGATAGTTCTTCTTCTTTAAAGAAAATGCCTAGTTCTCTTTCGGCGCTTTCTGGTGAATCAGAGCCATGAATAATATTTTTGCCGACAGTTACGCCGTAATCGCCGCGAATCGTTCCAGGAGCTGCATCCTTTGGATTAGTGGAGCCCATCATTTGACGTGCTGTAGCAATGACATTTTCCCCTTGCCAAGCCATCGCAAATACAGGACCTGATGTGATGAAATCAACTAACTCGCCAAAGAATGGACGCTCTTTATGTTCAGCATAATGCTTCTCAGCCATTTCAGCTGGAATGATCATTAATTTAGCGCCGATAAGCTGGAAACCTTTTTTCTCGAAACGGCTTACAATTTCCCCGATTAAATTGCGTTGAACACCATCTGGTTTAACCATTAAAAATGTTTTTTCCATCATTACACCTCTGTTTATATGTATCTTTTTAGTTTGTCCAGAAAAAATATACCATTTTCACCATCATTTAGCAAACAATATGAAAACGCTTAATATTTCCGTTTTCCAATAAATTCGGCGATATCATATAAATAACGAGTATTCTTCGTATCCGGCAGTTCCTTCAAGATAGCAAAGGCTTTATCTAAATATCGGTTGCTGACTTCAATTGATTTTTCAATAGCTCCAGAGCCCTTAATCTTCTCCAGGATTGGCTTCAGCTCATCATGGCTCATATTCTCATGAATCGTCCTGATTTCCTGACCAAGCTCAGCCTCTCTTAGGGCGTACAGCACTGGCAGGGTGATATTCCCTTGCCAAAGATCACTTCCTGCCGGCTTTCCAAGTACTTTCTCCGTAGCAGTGAAATCAAGGACATCATCAATAATCTGGAAGGACATTCCTACGTAGTACCCATAAAGGAATAATTTCTTATGTATGGTTTCATTGACACCTGCGCTGATAGCACCCAACTGACAGCTCGCCGCAATCAAAAGCGCAGTCTTTCGTTTAATACGAGTTAAATAGTCACGAAGATTCTGATCATAATTATACTTATCCTTGATTTGCTCAATTTCTCCAATGCTCACTTCCAGAATCGTCTTGGCCAGTACCTTATGCGCCAGAGGTTCCTCTATCCGTGTCATCAGCTCCTGCGCACGGGCAAAGATATAATCCCCAGTATAGGTTGCAATTTTATTATCCCATTTGTGGCTGACTGTAGGTGATCCTCTTCTAAGCTCTGCCTGGTCAATGACATCATCATGCACGAGAGAGGCGGAATGAATCAGCTCGAGGGCTACTGCAGGATATTTAATTCGCTCAATATCATAATCGCCAAATTTTGCCGTCAACAGGACAAAAATAGGGCGGATGCGTTTTCCTCCGGCTTTAAGCGTGTGGACCGAAGCATCCTGCAGAAGCTTCGATCTCGCTTGTATGGATGATTTCAGTTCCTTTTCTATCAACTGAATATCTTGTTTAAAAAGTTTGTATAATACTGGTAATTTCATCATTCCACATCCCGTTTAACAAGGTAGGGCAATCCCTCATTGAGATTTTTTATAACCAAAATGAGAAGCAGCTGCACCGCCTGAATACGGCTTATATTTCACCTTGACGAATCCGGCTTTCTCAAATAATTTCTTTAACTCCGGCGCACCTGGAAAGTCGGTTGCAGATTCCTGAAGCCACGAGTATTCTTCGTAGCTCTTGGCCAGCACCTTTCCCATAAGCGGCATGATATGCTTGAAATAGAAGTAATAAAGCTGTCGGTAGACCGGCATAGTCGGTTGAGACGTATCTAGGCACACGGCCATCCCGCCTGGCTTCAGCACCCGGTTCATTTCCTTCAGCACCGTCAAATAATCCGGCACATTACGGAGACCGAAGCCAATCGTCACATAATCGAAGCTGTTATCCTCAAATGGAAGCTCCATTGCGTTGCCGTGAATGAGTTCAACATTCTTCAACCCATATTTCTGTACCTTTTCTTTCCCGACTTTCAGCATATTCTCACTGAAATCAAGTCCGCACACCTTGCCTTGTGCCCCAACCGCTTCTGCAAGCGCAATTGACCAATCAGCTGTTCCACAGCATACGTCTAAAGCTTTATCGCCGGGTTTGACAGCCATTTTTTTCATTGTGTCAGCACGCCATTTCTTGTGAAGCTGAAAACTGATTACAGAATTCATCGTATCGTACTGATCTGAAATCTTTTCAAACACATGATGAACTCGTTCTTCTTTCGATTGTTGTTTCATCCAAATAACCCTTTCCCCATCATGTTGGTGATATGTCCCCTGGATTCATCCAAAGCTCTTTTAACCCGCTGAGCCATATCCGTGCAAATCTCCGCCTCTAGCTCCTGCTCCACCCGATTTTGAAGGTCTTCCACTCTATTCAAAAAAGGCGGCAGCAGCATAGCAGCATAATATCGAGGCTTATTGCCTGCTCCGTATTCAACAAATTCATGCCTGGCAAATTCTCTATTCAACCGTTTCATCAGCAGAAAATCCTTTAAGAGCAGCAGGTTACATGTACTGCCGAAATAGGAACTCACCTTCTCAGCCAGCGCTGTCTCGATGGCTTCAAGATGGGCAAAAAGAAATTCGGCTGAGGTATCCTTGCATTGATAAAGCTCTACCTTCGATTCATTAATCAGTTGAATACCACGTGAAAATTCCCTGATAAAACGAATGTCCTCTGTCTGGGCTAAAATATGATAATATAAACCACTATAGTAATCCCCAGCCAGGATGGTCAATTGTCTTGTTCGCAGCTCGCCGGAATCTTCTGAATTCAATCCATTTGTTACGTTCTCATGTGTATCGAGGGCAATTTGCATGAGCATGATTGATACTATGTAATTAGAAAGTTGTTCTTCTGTTGCATCAGCATGGGATAAGATTAAAAGCATCGCCGCTATCTTATCTTCATCTATGATAGGCTCCTCTATATACCGCCACACAAATGAATCAAATATATGATTCCTAATTTCACGCTCATATTGTAATACCTGTTTCTTTGCTGATTCCACCCTCATCACCTAAACTTCCATTCGTTTCATGACTATTTCAGAATTGACTAGACATCTTTTATTTTACTATCCTTTTTCAACATTGTCGATTCATGCTGAAAAAGGATAGTTAGTCAATGAGACGTTATTCCTTACCGCTCTCCACTTGACCATATGGGGTATACATTATCGCTTTTCCCCTGATCTTGATAGCTGAGGTATGCTCAGTGAATTGGACAAAAAGGACCTCCCCTTTATCTAATTTCTCTGAATGGTGGAAGCGAGTATCTTCCCCTCTCGTAAGGCCGATGACATTTACTCCGTCTTCCTCTGCCTTAACAATCACATAATCATTCTGCGCGGGATTTCCCTCTCTCATCAAATCACTCCTCCTTCGTGTGCAGCACAGATCATTTGTTGATAAAGCTCAACACTTCCTGGCGAGTGCGCGCATCTGTTGCAAGCGTTCCGCGGACAGCAGATGTCACTGTCTTAGAGCCCGGCTTCTTAACACCTCTCATAGTCATACACATATGTTCTGCCTCAACCACGACCATAACGCCATGCGGTTCAAGTTTATCCATGATGGCATCCGCTACAGTAGATGTAATTCTTTCCTGCAATTGCGGACGTCTAGAAACAGCTTCGACAGCTCTCGCTAATTTACTTAAGCCTGTGACGCGTCCACCCTTCGGTATATAAGCAACATGTGCAACCCCAAAGAACGGGACAAGATGGTGTTCACACATGGAATAGAATGGGATATCCTTTACAAGCACTAATTCCTCATGGTCTTCTCCAAAGACCGTTTCAAAGTATTCCTTTGGATCTTGGCCGAGACCTGCAAAGACTTCCTCATACATTCTTGCGACACGTTTTGGTGTATCCAAAAGACCTTCCCGTGTCGGATCTTCTCCTAATGCTTCGAGAATCATGGTTACAGCTTCTTCTATTTTTCCTTTATTAACTTCATACATGAATGTCTTCCTCCTAGAGCATGCCTAAAATTCAACTATAACCATAGTAGCACATTTTAGGTGCCAGCCAAATTAATATATTCTGCACATAGAAAAAGAGCCGTTGCCCTAACGGCAACGGCTCTTAAGCGAATAGCGCTTATTCAAGTAACACATATGTACAGATTACTTAACAGCGTCTTTTAGCGCTTTACCTGGTTTGAAAGCAGGTACTTTGCTTGCACTGATTTCGATTTCCTCACCAGTTTGTGGGTTGCGTCCTTTACGGGCTGCACGCTCACGAACTTCGAAGTTACCGAAACCGATTAGTTGTACTTTATCACCATTTTTGAGTGCTTCTAAAATGGATTCGAAAACTGCGTCAACAGCTTTAGTAGCGTCTTTTTTGGAAAGTTCGCTAGCTTCTGCAACTGCATTGATCAATTCTGTCTTGTTCATGCCATTCACCTCCTCCCAAAGCAGGTTTTCTATTCTATTTCAATTACTTTTTGTAATTGTAATGAAATATCTGATATTCATCAACTTGTTTTTCACTTTATATTATTTTCGACCATAAAAAGGTATTATAAACATTGATATGTAAGGCTTTTCGCTTAGAAGTTGATTTCTGATAAAAGATTATCATAATCCCTACCCCATATCAAGTAAATTAGCGAAATTACGGGCATTTATTCGAATATTGTAGTTTATTTTTCTCATTTTATTGCGTTATGACTCCATTTGAGTTATTTTGAAATATTGGACTTTGTTCCTAGAACAAAAAAAGAGGGATTAAACGGTCTTAAAGCACCGATTCAACCCCTGATTCCTTATAGAATAATCGCAATCAAGCCACCTGATCCCTCATTAATAATTCTTTCCAACGTTTCCTTTAATT
Source organism: Bacillus sp. FJAT-27916 (assembly GCF_001183965.1). Lineage (GTDB taxonomy): Bacteria > Bacillota > Bacilli > Bacillales > Pradoshiaceae > Pradoshia. Next base: position 1,615,245 of record NZ_LFZV01000001.1, on the reverse strand, counting down.
TGTATCTGGCATTTTCCGGCATTAGGCTCAGCTTAGCCTGTATCCCTTCCCTCACAATGGAGGATAGGTTCCTTCCAAAGATATCCGAATTCCAAATGCTGAGCGGATTATCCTCGAAATCCTGCATCAAATAACGGACGAGCTCCTCACTCTGCTTTTCAGTGCCAATGATTGGGGCAAACTCTGATTCGACATCTACCTTGATCATATGGATGCTAGGTGCCACTGCTTTCAGCCTGACTCCAAACCGTGAACCTTGACGGATGATTTCCGGTTCATCCAGACTCATATCCGCCAGTGACGGAGCAGCGACCCCATAACCGGTCTGCTTCACCATCTTAAGAGCATCAGCCACTTGGTCATACTCAGCCTTCGCATAGGCAAAATCCTGCATCAATTCAAGCAAATGATCCTTTCCGCGAATCTCCACGCCGACAATCTCCTTCAGCACCTGGTCATAAAGCTCATCCGGTGCGCTGAGATCCAGCTCTGCCACCCCCTGACCCATCTCAATGCCAGCAAGACTCGCATGCCCGACAAATTCATATTCCTCGAACAATGCTACTAAACGGTCCACATCTCTCAGCCGCTTTATATCCTGGACAGTTTCCCTAATAGCATCCTGATAGCTTCCACGCAGCCAGTGATCTTCATTCAAGACCATAACCCAGCGAGGAAGATTCACGTTCACTTCCAGCACAGGGAACTCGAACAATGCCTCCCTCAAGACATTGATGACATCCCCTTCTCGCATGCTTTCAATACTCATTGCAAGGACAGGAATGTCATACTTCTCTTGCAGCTTCGAGCGCAGGACCTCTGTATCCGGATGATACGGGCTAACAGTGTTGACAATCATGATAAAGGGCTTTCCGACCTCCTTCAGTTCCTCAACCACTCTCTCCTCTGCTTCGATATAATCCGAACGTGGAATTTCGCCGATGGAACCGTCGGTCGTAACGACTACTCCTAGGGTTGAATGGTCCTGAATGACCTTCCTCGTGCCAATCTCCGCTGCCTCATGGAAAGGAATCGGTTCATCATACCATGGCGTGTGAATCATTCTCGGTCCGTTTTCATCCTCATAGCCCTTTGCTCCAGGAACTGTGTATCCTACACAGTCAACCATGCGGATATTAACCTCGAGCCCTTCATCCACTTGAATTTGCGCTGCCTGATTTGGAACAAATTTTGGCTCTGTTGTCATGATTGTCCGTCCTGCCGCACTTTGAGGCAGCTCATCAATAGCCCTTGATTTCTCCGCTTCACTATGCATGCCCGGCAAGACAACAAGTTCCATGAATTTCTTTATAAACGTTGATTTACCTGTCCGTACGGCTCCTACAACCCCTAGATATATGTCGCCGCCGGTTCTCTCGGCTATATCCTTAAATATATCGATCTTTTCCAAGAGATCCCCTCCCGATCCAAAATATATGAACCCACCTATCGATGCTTTTTTATAACTGGTAAACTTGGACATTATATGTTTATGACTCTCATGGATGTGGTTATGACAAGTTTTTTCTCTCCTCTCTATTTATGTAAACTGGCTGACAGCCGGTAAGGTGCGTATCTTGTTATTAGTTACAGGCTTTTTTTATCACAAATAAAAAAACCTTTCTTTTACAATATATTTCGTAAAAGAAAGGTTATTCCTGATTTGACAGAAAGACAGGCTTATTCTCCTTTGAATCCCATGCATATGGAAGCGAATATGCAGGAACAAATAATGCCTCTTCCATTAAATAGGGCCTAATATCAGTATTTTCTTTCGGAGACTTCTCTCCCTCAGCCAATAGATCATACAAATCCGGAGTATAATCTACGTAAAGCTCTCCTTCACCGCTCATAACAAGATGAAGGTCCTTGCCAGAGAAAGGACTCTTAACGGTTGGATCTTCACGAAAGCCCATCTTTTCATAATCAAGCTTATAGACATTCGGGCCAACTTCCTCGGCTAATGCTGGATAGCCTTGGGCATCAATTTGCAGCCTCACTGAACGAATCGTTTCCGCAATCCTTAAATCGATGAGCTTAACAGTTGGGTTCTCCTCCTCATCAATAAGGGTATACTGGTAGACGCCGCCCTCTTCATAGGCATTGCTTGGAATCTCTGCTAAGTATCTCGGGACGATTTTCTTGAAATCAATGATGTATTTTATGTAATAATCCGTATCCTCTTCCTTTGTCACAATCGGTAGCAGGTTCCCATTTTCTTTCCTGAATTGATCAACCGCAGCTTCCACATTCTTAACACTTTCCTCATAGGGAATCTGGTTTTGCTGCATTTGCCCTTCCGGATATAAGCAACCGCTGAGTATCAAGGCCATACAGCCAGCAAGCAAGGCACAGATACTTTTTTTGACTTTATGATTCATCTTCATCCGTCTGTCGGCCCGCTAATAATGGTGATGAACATGATAATTCCTGCCAGGAATAAGCAGAAATAGGCAATCGTCCCGACCAAATATTTGAAAAATCCATTCAGTTTATACCGACTTACATATATGGCCAAGGCAGCAATCGCCATAAATACCATTCCAGCAATGGAAAACCACATTTTTTGCATCGATAAACTCAAATTGTCATACCCCCTTTTCCGAGAGTATTATACCATATTTTTTCAAATACAAATATTATTTACTATTCCCCCATAAAAATCCTTACATAACAGAGCATACAAAACAAAAACGGAAGGGAAATGGACTTCCATCTCTCTTCCGCTTTGGACTAAATATATCGACTTTAATTGGCTATGTGCCTTGGTTAGTCTTTAACATCATACTATGACCTTATTGTGCTTCAAGTATCAAGCAAATGCCTATGCTGCATGAAAAAACTTTGATTATCTCTCTTCGTTTACGAGGTGAATCAATTCTTCCATTTCATGCTTCTTGCTTCTGCCCATCAAATCCTCTACTTCCTGTTTAATATCTTTTCCGTTAAACAAGACATCATAAAGGGCATTCGTGATTGGCATCTTTACATGGTACTTCTCTGATAATTGGTGGGCCGCTTTTGTCGTGCGTACCCCTTCAACGACCATCCCCATGCTTTCAAGCACTTCATCGAGGTTTTTGCCTTTGCCAAGAAGGTTTCCTGCACGCCAGTTACGGGAATGGACGCTCGTACATGTTACGATTAAATCGCCAATACCTGTTAAACCGAGGAACGTTAATGGATCTGCACCCATTTTAACCCCTAAACGCGTAATTTCCGCCAAGCCTCTTGTCATTAAGGCAGCCTTCGCGTTATCCCCATAGCCGAGACCATCTGTAATACCTGCAGCAAGCGCAATGATATTTTTCAAGGCTCCACCAATCTCTACACCAACTAAATCCTGATTCGTGTAGACACGGAAGTTCTGATTCATGAATAAATCTTGGATTCGCTGAGCTGCTTTCATGTTTTTGGAGGCAACTGTTACGGTTGTCGGAATTCTTCTGCTCACTTCTTCTGCATGGCTTGGACCAGAAAGAACGATAATGTCATTTGTAATATCAGCAATCTCTTCTTCAAGCATTTCAGAGATTCTCATAAGGCTGTCCGGCTCAATTCCTTTGCTGACATGAACAACAGTAATCTTATGCTTCACAATGGACTTGATTTTACGAGCAACTTCCCGGAATGCTTTCGTTGGTACCGCAAAGACGATGATTTCAACGCCTTCAAGTGCTTCCTCCAGGTCATAATAGGCTCTGATTCCCTTCGGAAGCTCTACACCAGGCAAATAGCGGGTATTTGCCTGCTCGCGATTGATCTCCTCCACATGGTCTTCTTCATGGCCCCATAAACGTACTGTATGGCCATTATCCGCTAGTACCATTCCGAGAGCCGTTCCCCAAGAACCCGCCCCTAAAATTGTTACCGTTTCTTTCATAGTTACTCCACTCCTCAAAACCAGTTATTTTCGTAAACGAGAGAATATCTTAATCGGCGTACCTTCAAACCCGAATGCTTCTCTAATTTTATTCTCCAAGAATCGTTCATAGGAGAAGTGCATCAATTCCGGGTCATTGACAAAGACAATGAATGTCGGCGGTTTGACGGCAGCTTGAGTTACATAGAAAATTTTCAGCCTTTTTCCATTATGGGTCGGTGTCGGGTTCATAGCAACGGCATCCATGATGACATCATTCAGCACGTTTGTCGGCACACGTCTCGCATGGTTTTCACTTGCCATATTGATCATAGGTAATAATGTATGAATACGGCGTTTTGTTTTGGCTGATAAGAAGACGATTGGAGCATAATCAAGAAACTGGAATTCTGCCCTGATTTTCTCCTCAAAGCGTTTCATCGTTTTATCGTCTTTCTCTACAGCATCCCATTTATTGACGACAATGACAACCGCTCGTCCCGCTTGATGGGCATAGCCTGCGATTTTCTTATCTTGTTCAATGATGCCCTCTTCCCCGTCAAGCACGACAAGAACAACATCGGAGCGTTCTATCGCTCTCAAGGCACGAAGCACACTGTATTTCTCTGTACTTTCATATACCTTTCCTTTTTTCCTCATCCCAGCTGTATCAATGATGACGTATTCATCACCATTATATTTATAAGGGGAGTCAACCGCATCACGTGTCGTGCCCGCGATATTGCTGACAATGACCCTTTCCTCGCCAAGAATGGCATTCACTAAAGAGGACTTCCCTACATTCGGGCGGCCAATCAAGCTGAATTTGATGACATCATCATCATAATCTGATTCATCACGGGTAGGGAAATTCTTCACGACTTCATCAAGCAAGTCCCCTAGCCCCATCCCATGGGATCCTGAGATAGGAATCGGATCACCGAATCCAAGTGCGTAGAAATCATAAATTTGGTCACGCATCTCAAAGTTATCCACCTTATTGACGGCTACGACAACTGGTTTTTTGGAACGATAGAGAATCTTGGCTACCTCTTCATCAGCAGATGTCAGTCCTTCTCTTCCACTTGTCATCAAGATAATAACATCGGCTTCGTCAATCGCAATTTCCGCTTGCTGGCGAATTTGCTCTAAAAATGGCTCATCACCGATATCGATTCCACCTGTGTCAATAATATTAAAATCATGGTTCAGCCAATCACCGGAACTATAAATACGATCTCTTGTCACTCCGGCGACATCTTCTACAATAGAAATCCTCTCTCCAACGATTCGGTTGAAGATGGTTGATTTCCCTACGTTCGGCCTGCCTACTATGGCTACTGTTGGTTTTGGCATGGTCGTTCATCCTTTCAACTATCTAGCTACACTACTGTTTATTCCATAAGCTCCATCTCAATTTGTATCAAACGCCTGATACTCCCTTCTGCGTTCCGCTGCCGGTTATAAGAGGGCCATAAATAAAGCATTATTAGCAAGTTCATGTTTTATGAAAAAAGAACCCTTCTTATTCATTGAAGAAGGGTCTAACTATAATATGATAGCAAACGTTTCAAAAAGGTACAACTGTTCTCACACGACAATCGGGATATTTCTACAAAAATAGTTTCCCAATACCCTCTTTCTACTACCTCATTTCGCTATCACGCGGCTGTACCGTCATTAACGATTTCCTCGTCGACCGTTTAACAAACCATTGCTCCAATCTATATAAAAGGCCATTGAACACGAACATTAAACTCAAAAAATCCATCGCTTCAAGCGAGAAAAGCCCATTGATTGGCATTCCGTTCTGCATGAGCAGAGCTGCAAAAACCACTTGACCGCATAATGAGCCGATAATGGCCGCACTTAATCGTTGATTCCAATCCTTCTGAAAAAGAGCCCCTGTCAAAACAACGAGAAGCGAGCACATTATTTTCCAGTCAACAATCAGCCATATAGGATACAGCATGGTAAGAATCCTTAAACAAGCAAAGGAAGCCGTAACTACGAAGATGGTAAAGGCCATTAAGAACAATTTTCGACTCGGGACATTCCGCCACTGACAAAAAGACCACAATAAAACAGGAACAAGGATAAAGTTTACTTGAATCTGGACGATATTCATATATATACCCGCACATACGAGGATAATGAGCACAGTAATCAAATGCCTGCTCCGCTTCCATGCAGGTCCATTCTCCATAAAGAGAATATACCAAATAGCTAACCAACTGATAAGAAAAAAGATTGTACCTTCTTGCATAACTACCTCCATTAGCATTATGCCAATCTCTTTGCCCTTTTAATCACTCTATGGCATAAAGTTACGCATAAGATACTGACATTTCAGTTTTTCATAATGGAAGGCTTAAAAAAGACAGCCCTTCCCGAAGGATGGACTGTCTTATAGATTGTTCTTTATTTCTTAAGGTTCTTTAATTGTTCCCCAATCATTTCACCTAATTGGAAGCCTTTAGTTTCTTCAGGCATTTCATAGCTGTCTGCTTCTGCAGGAGCTTCTTCCTCAAGTTCTTTAATGCTTAAAGATAAACGATGTTCATCTTCATTCACATCAAGCACTTTCACTTTGATGACATCTCCCTCAGCGAGCACCTCATGCGGAGTGCCAATATGCTTATGAGAGATTTGTGAGATATGGACAAGCCCCTCAACACCTGGGAATACTTCTACAAATGCTCCATAAGAGACTAAGCGCTTCACCGTTCCTTCTAGAATGCTGCCTTTATGTGCTTTAGAGGTAATATCAGACCATGGTCCAGGCAATGTTTCTTTAATGGATAAGGAAACACGCTCACTGTCACGATCAATGGAAAGAATCTTAACTTTCACCGTATCGCCCTCTGATACAACATCAGATGGTTTGTCAACATGCTCATGGGAAAGCTGGGATACGTGAACAAGGCCATCAATTCCGCCAATATCAACGAATGCACCGAAATCAGTGATACGTTGTACTTTTCCTTCAAGAACTTCTCCAGCTTGAAGAGTTCCAAGGATATCCATCTTTTTCTTTTCTTTCTCGTCACGAACGACATCGCGATGGGATAGGATCAATCGATTCTTTTCTTTGTCTAACTCAACAATCTTAAAGGAAAGTGTCTTGCCTTTATAGTCTGAGAAATCCTCTACGAAATAATCTTCAACAAGAGAAGCCGGAACGAATCCGCGAACACCAAGGTCAACAACAAGGCCGCCTTTTACGACATCCTTTACTTCTGTCTCAATGATTGTTCCTTCTTCAAAATCGTTTGCAAGCTCTTCCCATGCATTTTCTGCGTCAACCTTACGCTTAGACAGGATTAAGGCCTCATCCTCGATTTTGATAATTTCGAACTCAAGCTTGTCGCCTTCTTTCACGACATCTGATGCTTTTTCTACATGGAGACTGGAAAGCTCGCTGATTGGTACAATTCCATCATGCTTGCTGTTCTCGACTTCCACGACTACCTGCTTTTCTTCTACTTTCGTAACAGTGCCTGAAACATGCTGTCCCACACTGAAATCTGCTACTTCAATATTATTCATATCCTCTGTCATATGTACTCCTCCTAACAATCACAGCTTCATTTCAATTTCATTTCTCAATTTATATTTAATACCACATTTTTTAAGGAACTAAACAATTCTAAATTATTCCTTTTTTCTAACTTCTTACAAATACGGGATTTTGTCAAGCAGTAACCTTATCGATTTTTAACAATTAATTCCTTTATTTCTGCCATTATGACTTTAGTCACCTCTTCAGGAGAGGCTTTTTTACTACGGAGTTCTTCCATATCAATTGGTGTTCCATAAATGACCTTTGTCACGCTGAATGGTTTATAGGATCCGATGACTGCACAAGGAACTACCTTGGCATCTGTACGCAGGGCAAAGAATCCTGCACCAGCCAAGCCTTCCCCCAGTTCACCTGTTTTACTTCGCGTTCCTTCCGGGAACAAACCAAGGACATTTCCTTCCTTCAGTACAGCCAGCCCCTTTCTTAACGCATTCCTGTCGCTCATTCCCCGCTTAATTGGAATCGCATTAATGTGAGGAAGGATAGTTTTTAATACCGGAACCTCAAAGAGCTCCTCCTTGGCGATAAAATGAACGGGTCTAGGGGCTGTCATTCCTACTACAGGAGGATCAAGCTCACTAATGTGATTGCTGCATAACAACACTCCGCCCGTTTTTGGGAAATGCTCTTTCCCATAAACCCGAACTCGATAGAGCGGAGTGAGCACCGTTTTTACAACGCCTCTGGCAAAACCATAAAACGTCATCCACTTACTCCTTTCTCATTAGCAATACGGATAATTGCATCCACTACTTCTTCAATCGTAAGGCTTGTTGTATCAAGCTCGATCGCATCATCCGCTTTTTTCAATGGAGATACCTCCCGCTCGGAATCAAACTTATCCCGTGAAGCAATCTCCTGTTTCAGCTCCTCCAAATTGGAGTCAAATCCTTTTAGAAGATTCTCGTCATGCCGGCGTTTTGCCCGCTCATCAACACTTGCCAGCATAAAGATCTTCACCTCGGCATTGGGCATGACATGTGTACCAATATCGCGCCCATCCATGACCACTCCTCCTTGTTCTGAGAGAAGCTGTTGACGTCTCACCATTTCTTCCCGTACCAGCTTATGCTGTGCCACTGCAGATACGTTCTTTGTCACCTCTGGGGTTCTAACTGCATTGGAGACCACTTCACCGTCTACCAATACGTCTTGTCCAGTTTCATTGTTTTTTAACGTGATATCCGTATCCATCAGCAGGGAATAAAGAGAAGCCTCATCATTTGGATTAACGTTTTGTTTGAGCGCCTTATAGGTTAGTGCCCTGTACATTGCTCCCGTATCAATATATATGTAGGTTAATTTTTTAGCGATAATTTTTGCTACGGTGCTTTTTCCCGCCGCCGCAGGTCCATCGATAGCAATTGACAGTTTCTTTTCCATTTGTTCCTCCTTGTTGTCAAACAAATCTATTACATGCTTATTTTAACACAGCTTTACGAATTATAAAGAACGAACTCCATATAAAAGAAGACAAAGCACATTCACTTTGCCTTCTCTTCCTCTCGTCCGCCGCCTGATAATGCCTCCACAATAGAGGAGTAATTTTCCTTCAATACACCCTCATATTGGACTAGGGCTTTCCATTTATGAAATGTGTCATCTCGATGAAAAAACAATTGAAAAAAAAGTAAAAATACCAATTGAATGAATATCATTTTCTTGATGATACGCTCTACCGTTTCCATGCCGCACCCCTTTAAGATAAGTGTAACCATGGAAAGGAAGATTAATCAGCAGCAACCTTATTTCTTTCCTCCAGCTGCCGTTCAAAACGCACAAATTCTCCGCGCTGAATTTTAGTTAAACGAGAATCCCCAGGATAATAGAGAACAAGCATGGGGATGTTTTCCCGGTGCTTACGAATGACCTTTGTTTGAAACCGGTATGTATGCTGATCCTTAGCCAAAAAAGTGACGAAAAGCTCTGTTCCTGTCTGCAGATAACTCAGCTTATTTGTATCTAGATTGATTGGATAATCAATAAATACTTCCTCATTTGTGTAGTCAGCAATCTTACATTTATATATTTTACTGTCTGGACACCGTTCTCATCTTCTAGGATAAAAGCCATACCAATTGTCAGCATAAACAGATTCCCTTCCCCCAATTTGTTAAATAAAACGAAGAAATAGGGCTTATTTATTATAATGCCAAATAACCTAGAAAAGGAAAAGATTGTTACAAACTCTTTTTTTCACGTCCATCAATAATCTAATTCATGAATAACTTCCTCGACGATAGAGCTTCCAGCTGTCCGTTCAATATCCATCCATGTCCAGTTTTCATGCAATCTGATTCGTCCATCAGGCAAGATTTCCGGTGTTGACCTGCAAAAGCCGCCTCTTAGTTCATTATTCCTATTTACATGATTGTATCGAAATTCCAAGCTGCCATCCACCTTCACTAATCCAATCAACATCCCTTGTATAATTTGTCCGCCGCTGTAAGTCGCTGTAACAATCTGACCTTCCTGCCTATAGTCAAAAAAAGTCTTAATCGATACTTCTCCATTAGATGTATTTTCAATAGAGACAAATCTTTTATTGTGATAATTAATCAAACCCATCCCTCTCCTTGTTTGTTTCTGTTTGTAAATATATTAAGCTGATTAGTCTTACTAGCGCAAAAGAAAAAACCGGATGATGATTCATCCGGCCAGACTGTCGACAAAATGGACGGAGAATTCTTTTATTCTCAGTCCATTTTTTGATTTTTTGATATTTCCTCCGTAAGACAGACTTCTCCTGCTCTCTTTATTAGGCCATTTTTGGCGTTTTCCATAGCCAATTGGCCATCTTCTTTAGGTTCATTGCAGCAAAAGTAAGCATCGCCTGCATGGACAATTTTTCAATTCCCCTAAGGGTTGTCCACCGCATTCCATGCTTTTCCTTTGCATCGGCAAAGACCCGTTCAATTGATTCTTTGCGTCTTGCGTAGATGATTTTGTTCTTTTCCGTATGACGGAGATGGTCGGCTTCCTCTAAGTGTTCCTCCCAAACATGGCGCTGAATCAGCTTCTGATGGTTTTTACTTTGGGTGCAGACAGATAGAAGCGGACATTCCTTACAATGAAGGGGATTGGAAAGATATTGCCGATAGCCTTCTTTCGTAGTCGTACGATATGGTAGTTCTTGTCCTCCCGGACAAAGATAGCAGTCGTAATGTACATCATAGACAAATTCGGTCTTTTTCATGAGACCTTCTTTTGATTTGGGACGTGTATAGGGTAAAGCTGGGCGAATTTAGTTTTCCAACAGGTATTGAGCAATGGCGGGAGTCTTATATCCAGCATCAGCGGCCACAGCGCTTGGTTTTCCGGTATTCTCCATGACCTTCTCCATCAAGGGTTCAAACATCGTGCTGTCATGAACGTTTCCGGGGGGCACAATCGTTCCCAAGACAATCCGTTGCGGTCGGAGGCTGCGTGTAACGAATAAGCAAACTGCTTGGTTCGCTCATCTTTGACATAGTACCCACTATCAGGATCGGTCGTACTCTCCTTGATTTCTTTCCTCTCTTCCTTTTTGAATTTATCGGGAGGAATTGGTTTTTTTCCATGTTCGTCACGGTCACGGTTGATTTCCAGATTCAATCGTTCTTGATAGGCTTTTGTTTCCTTGCGCACAACCTTCTTCTCAAACTTACGTTTGTTGGCGCTCGCTTTCACATGAGTAGAATCAATAAATACATGTTCAGGACGGATTAGTTTTTTATCCGCAGCTTGATTCAGAATCTGAAAGAAAATCTGTTCAAAAAGATCCGTATCTTTGAATCGGCGTTCATAATTTTTACCGAAGGTTGAGAAATGGGGCACCTTATCATGAAAACCAAATCCAAGAAACCAGCGATAGGCCAGGTTGGTCTCAATCTCTTCGATGGTTTTGCGCATGGACCGGATGCCAAACATGTACTAGATGAAGGTCATTTTGATGAGGACAATAGGATCAATGCTAGGGCGACCTCGCTCAGCCGAATAAGCATCCTCGACCAGTGAGTAAATGAAGGAAAAGTCAATCGCAGCTTCGACTTTCCGCACCAAATGATTCTCGGGTACGAGTTGGTCCAAAGTAATCATTTCTAATTGTTCGCGGTTTTTAGGGGTATGTTTGGTTAACATCTCATCATCACCTTCAGCAAGTATCGTTAACTTTATTATAATAAATTCGGTAAATACTGTTTGTTTCCAAAACGTTTAATCATGAAGGATAGGCTCCTATTTTCGGCAGAATGGGCGAGACTCCTGTGGGAGAAGGAGGCAGGCTGATGACAGCTCTTGCCGAAGGCGAGCTGGCGAAAGCAGCTCCCCCACGGTTCGCTGAGTCCATTCTGCCGAAAATAAATTTCATGTCCATATGGAGTGCGAGGGCACAAAAAAACTGTAGACCAAACCCTAAATGGATTTTGTCTACAGTCTGACCGGATGATGATTCATCCGGCTTTTCTTTGCTCTTCACTTATGACACATTATTATAAACCTTGGAGGCTTCATGCATTTTCTCCACTTTTTCCTCCTGACCCGTATCCGCATTAATATAAATCCGGTAGGTATCATTCCCGATTGTGCCCATAAATTCATAGCAAAGGACATCCTCGTAAAGGTCATTGGTGATCATGGCCAGCCTTTGATCTTGAATTTTCACCTTCGAGCTGATGGTTTTCGCCGCTTCTTCCTCGCTTAGTTTCGGTTTGCCAATCGTCCGTTCCTTATGATTTTGCAGGTAATCCTCTGCAACAAGACCGACAATGGAGCCATCATCCAAGCCTACCTTGATTTTGATTGCCTCTGCATATACCGGCACGGTATTTAGCTCAGTCACAAAGGTATAAACACCGACATTTTGATATTGCGTACTTTCAAACAAGCCTAAGTTTTTGTAGCCCATTTTTTCAAGATAGCTTTTCGCTTTCTTGTACCCATCATTCAGACTGATTGTTGCTTCGCCCACTGAGCGGTCATTAATGATGTAGATAGGATATCCGCCCTTTTTCGTTAAATCCACATCAACATTCTCACCAGTATCGGCGACCTTCATGCTCACATGATAGAAACCATAATTAGATCCGTCTTTATTCTCCGTTACCTTAATCGATTTTGCATCCTTTACATTGGCATATTCCTTCGCATGTTTGATTGCTTCCTTGCGTGTTATGGCTGCATCAGTTAAGTGTTCATAGGTGATTTTCTTAGCAGAGGATGTGAAGGTAGTACCATAATCCTCTTTCTGTCCGTAGGACTTCACATTATTCTCAATCGTCTTCAAGCCATCAATGACGAGATTGTCCTGAGGTTCATCCCCTTCAGCCTGAGCAAGCACCGTCTCTACGTCAGTCCACTTTAGGTTATTGTTCATAATTTCTCCTTGGACCTTCCGCAGCTCCTGTTGAATCTCTGTTGAATTAGCATACAGACGCTCAAGCGTCTTATATTCCTCATCTGTCAGGGGAGATTTATCCAGATCGCGCACCGAGGTTTTATAGGCGAAATCCCCGATTTTGGTCAAGAAAGCCTCAGTCTCATTAAATGGCATTAATGTTAGCGGCAGCTGTCCAACACTGCCATGGGCCGTATTCGTGATTCTCCACACATCCACGAGAGCCGGTGACAGGGATGTGCGCGAATTCATCGCAAGTGTTGTCCCAATCTTGTCATTCAATACATCCATTTCATAGGCAAGGTCATTAAAGGCACGCTGATAATTATTCTCTGCATGAATTAAAATAGCGTTCTTCTCTTGCCTTTCCGTATAGCCCCAATAGGCTGTACCAGCTAGGCCAATGGCCAATACTCCGATAAGTACATTTCTAATCAATTTACTCACCTCTAGCGGCAGAAAATATGCTTGCCGATTTGTTTTATTTGCGGTCTTGTCCATATCCAGGCGCTTGTCGCCGTTTCTGGATTAAAGTAATATTCCGCCTCACCTGTTGGATCCCATCCGTTCATTGCATCCATGACGGCTTGCTTAGCCTGTTCATTAGGTGTCAGCCAAATCTGTCCATCTGACACGGCAGTAAATGCCCCCGGCTGGAAGATAACACCTGATACGGTATTCGGGAACGAGGCGCTTTGAACGCGGTTTAAGATGACAGCTGCTACAGCGACTTGTCCTTCATATGGCTCTCCACGAGATTCTCCATAGACGGCATTAGCCATTAAATTAATATCACTTTCAGAAAATCCTGATGGGATATTCGCCGCTGTCCCGCTCGTGGAAGTGGTTGTGGCCGTTCCAGCAGTTGTGTTTTTGTTCGTTGCGGGCTTATTTGTCGCAGACGTTGTACCTGATGTAGATTTTTTGACCTGATGCTCAAGCGGCATCCCTTGATAGTACGTGAAGGTATTGCCTGAATTAATTTGCTGATGAACCCATGTCTTATTGAAATTTGATACATTAGACAATTTCTGCTTTGTCGCACTTCCAGCCAGGCCATCAATCGGCAACCCATAGCTTTCCTGGAAGTTGCGGAGCGCCCAATAGGTGCCCCAGCCAAACACCCCGTCTATTTGGCCATGATAATAGCCGATATTCTGCAAACGCGCCTGCAGCTCGACTACATCATCACCGGTCGCCCCCTTTTGAATGACCTGGTTCGAGAATGCGGATACATCTTGGTTATAGATTGGCAGCAATGTGAGAATAACGCCAATCAATAGGCAGGAAAATGATTTTCTTGCTAAGCCTTTCATACGTATGCCCTCCTGAAATAGTAATGACAGTAAGGGTAGTTTTTACAATCTCAGATAAAATATGCAAAAGCCGCCAACTACAAAAAACTCTCCATTCAAGAATGAATGAAGAGTTAGTGACAATTATAACGTTTCAAAGGATTGCTTAAAGGCCTTCTCCGTTAGGATACGGGCTTTTTTCACCTTCCATAATCCAAGTCCCCAAAGGAAGAACATAAAAGGAATCAAGTAAACATACCAATTAACCTCTATCATGAGAATATAATTAAATAATCCATGCAGCAGGAATGGAACGACAAGGGCAATTACCATATATTTCAAGCGCTTTTCTTTTGAAAATTTGGCCTTCCCGAAATAAAAGCCCATGATTACCCCGAACAGCCCGTGACTAGACACCGGGAATAAAGCTCTGCCCCATGCATATTCAACCCCATTTGAGAACAAATAGAGAATATTTTCAAATGTTGCAAATCCAAGAGAAATGGCCACCCCATAGACAATTCCATCATATGGTTCATCAAATTCAACATGACCGAAAATGAGCAGGAGGAAGATTCCCCATTTCAGCGTTTCCTCCAAAAAACCCTTGGCTAAAAAGGAATCAGCCCATGTAGCCTGAAGCAAGCCTTCTGCATCGAGAACATATTGAAAGAACATGACTGGAATAACAATCAATGCTCCATATACAAATGCTTTTAACACAACCGATATCGGCTCTGTATTATATTGGTCTTTTAAATAGAAATAGATAAGCAGGGCTAAACCAGGAGCAACCCCTGCGGTTAATATATTTAACATGGCATACTCCTTCCTCTCCCATACTTACCATCTATCCTACCATGTACATGATAAAAATACATCCAATTCGTGCTGTATTTACGGCTAAAGTCACAGTTGAAAGGCCTGCTCAATATTTTTCTTTCCATTTGCTAATAAGACGGCCAGCTTGATTCGTGCCTTCTTACTATCATAGTCCTCCCCGAGAATGACCCCTCTCGTTCGCAAATCATGGGCACTTCCTACATATCCGTATGCCGGATATACCTTGCCCTCCTCTGCACTTGTTGTCATGACCACCTTCACACCTTGGTCTAAAGCCTTTTGGATGGAATCAACCATATAAGGAGTTACTTGTCCTCTTCCGACCCCTTCAAGAACGATTCCTTGAACACCATTATGTACGGCTGCATCGATGAATAATCCATCCGATCCGGTATAGCATTTAATAATCTCTACCCTTGGAATCTTATTCCCCAAAACCTCATATGATTCATGATAAATCGGCTTTTGGTACACACTGACTACATCATTATCAATAATGCCCAGGTATCCATACCCAAAGGATTCAAACCCTTGTAGATTGGAGGCGTGGACCTTCTTGACATATCTCGCAGAGTATATACGTTCATTAAATACTACAAGCACTCCCACATCATGAAGCATTTCATTCGCGGCAACGAAAATGGAGTTGCGGAGATTGGAATAGACATCTGTACCAACATCTTGCGGTGAGCGCTGAGATCCTGTGACCACAATTGGGCGAGGATCATTGGTTGTTAAATCAAGAAAATAGGCGGTTTCTTCAAGCGAGTCTGTCCCATGGGTAACAACGACCCCTGCTACACTCTTATCTGCAAGCTCTGTTTCAATCGCCTCTTTAATAGCTGTCATTCGATCAAAATTAATATGCATAGAAGGCTTCTGGAACAAGTCAATGACCTTAATTTCAAATCCGTCCGGTAATTGACACAGCGAAGCGAGTTCATCACCGCTCAGAACACCAGAGTCCAGCAATCCCTTTGACATTTCTTTACTGGCAATGGTTCCGCCAGTCGTAATTAATGATATCTTCTTCATTCTTACACCTCTATCACAATCATCCATTTTATTTACTGCTTCTGTTCTTTCTCTGCTATGGATCGCGCAATTTGCCCCCCGTGAAAACGACCGTTCTCAATGAAAATCTCATTCGCGTTTCTTCCTGCCGCAATAACGCCGGCAATATATAGATTCTCCACGTTCGTCTCCATTGTTTCCACGTCGATAACAGGCTTGCCGCTTTCCTCATCGTACTGGATTCCGCATTCTCTTAAAAAATTAAAATCTGGGTGATAGCCAATCATCGCAAACACGAAATCATTCTTAATCTCAAATGATTTCCCTTCTTGCACATAAATAACAGACTCAGGCTTTATTTCTTGAACTTGTGCATTAAATTCCATCTTAATCTTGCCATGACGGACAAGAGACTCAAATTCAGGCAGAATCCATGGTTTGATACTAGATGAATAGACAGATCCCCGGTAAATAACGGTTACTCTTGCGCCTGCCATTGCCAGCTCCATCGCTGCATCAATACTTGAGTTTTTCCCGCCGATGACCACGACATCTTGATTATAATAAGGATGCCCTTCCTTAAAATAATGGTAAACTTTATCAAGCTCCTCACCAGGTATACCCAACATATTCGGCTGGTCATAATACCCAGTCGCCAGAATGACATATGGAGTTTCATATTCACCTTTTTCCGTAGTTACTTTGAAGAGTCCATCTTCCCTTTTCACGGCAGAAAGGACCCGTTCAAATGTGTTAACCCGAAGCTCCTTCCGCTTAGCCACCTCTCGATAATAAGTTAAGGCCTGTAGACGAACAGGTTTGCGGTTTTGCGTAATAAACGCAACATCTCCAATTTCCAGCTTCTCACTCGTTGAAAAGAATGTCTGATGGGTAGGGTAATGATAAATAGCATTCACGATGTTCCCCTTCTCAATGATCAGCGGGCTCTTCCCTATTTCTTGAAAGCTGATAGCCGCTTGCATGCCGCACGGACCACCGCCGATGATAATTGCATCTTCAAATGCCATCTCTTTCTCCTCCTCTATCTATACTGTCTGTATGTGCATGCCATAAACATGACCGTTGTATTAATTGCCATATTAGAATAACACTTCTATTATATTAACGCATAATACGCATACAAAAAAGCTTTCCATCATTAGACAGAAAACTTTTCTGGTTTATCTTCTATTAAATCCACCCTCTGAAACGGGATGCTTCAGCCATTTTCCGAACCCCGATCATATAGGCAGCCAATCTCATATCTACCTTACGCGTATTCGCTGTATCATAAATGCTATTAAAGGAGCGAACCATGACCCGTTCCAGTTTCTCCTCTACTTCCTCTTCCGTCCAATAATAGCCTTGATTATTCTGCACCCATTCGAAATAGGAAACCGTTACTCCTCCTGCAGATGCCAAGACATCCGGAACGAGCAAGATGCCACGCTCAGTCAGAATTTTTGTCCCTTCAAGCGTTGTCGGCCCATTTGCTGCCTCTACTACAATCTTTGCTTTAATCTCATGGGCATTCTCATCTGTGATTTGATTCTCTATCGCAGCTGGAACAAGCACATCACATTCAAGCTCCAGCAATTCTTTATTCGTAATCGTATTTTGGAACAGATTTGTCACTGTACCAAAGCTGTCGCGTCGATCAAGCAGATAATCAATATCCAATCCTTCAGGGTCGTGAAGCGCGCCATGCGCGTCTGAAATACCAATAACCTTTGCCCCGCTGTCATGCATAAATTTCGCCAAGAAGCTTCCGGCATTACCGAAGCCTTGCACAACAACCCTGGCTCCCTTTAGTTCGATGCCCCGCTTCTTTGCTGCTTCTCGTATACATATCGTTACGCCCTTAGCGGTAGCGGTTTCACGCCCATGTGACCCGCCTAGCACTAACGGCTTACCTGTAATAAACCCTGGAGAATTAAATTCATCCATTCGGCTGTACTCATCCATCATCCATGCCATAATTTGGGAATTCGTAAAAACATCCGGCGCAGGAATATCCTTTGTCGGTCCTACCACTTGGCTGATTGCACGGACATACCCGCGGCTCAGTCTTTCTAGTTCACGGAAGGACATATTTCTAGGGTCACAAATAATGCCGCCTTTAGCCCCTCCATACGGCAAGTCCACAATGCCGCACTTTAAACTCATCCAAATCGATAAAGCCTTAATCTCCTTTTCAGTGACATTCGGATGGAACCTGATTCCGCCCTTTGTCGGTCCAATGGCATCATTATGCTGGGCACGAAAGCCAGTAAATACCTTTACTGAACCATCATCCATTTTGACCGGTATCTTTACGGTAAGCATCCGTAACGGCTCTTTCAATAATTCATATACTTCTTCTGGATATCCGAGTTTATCCAATGCCTTATGGATGACAGTTTGTGTAGATTTCAATACATCCAGTCTGTCTTCATTGGTTTGGTGGTCGGCTGACATTCTTAGTACCTCCTAGAGATGAATAGTAATCTATTTGTTTAATCCAGACAAAATCTATACCTCCATAACCATCTGGAAGGATTAACAAATAAATAATCCTAATCCAGCACGGCAACAAAGGCTTTCAATCTTCATATTTACCAATTTTAAATTATCTAAATATAAAAAAAGGGCCTTATCGCACTAAAAGTTTGAACATACAGACTTGTCTCTATTCACATTCAATTACAGTATACTCAAATGACCACAGGAAGTGCAAGAGGACTGTCTCCCTTATCCTAACAATACTTCCCAAATCAAACCAACAATCATTTTCACTCCGAAAAAAGAACCACTAATGGTTTAGTGGTCTTTAATTATTAAAGTATTCCATCATGATAGGAATAATATTATCATGGTATACCCTTAATCCCTTTTCCAGCAAAAGCTCCTCTGTCAATGTTGACAGCTCCCCATATTCAAGAAGGATGGAGGCAACTGATGCCATATCTGCCGCCATAACATTCTCAATCTTTAAATAATAACTGGAATCCAGATGATATAAGTAACCTTCCGCCTTCCATTTCCCATATAAGATCTTGCAGGCTTCCACGACATCTTCAAAATCGGCAAATTCAAATATAAAATGATCCTGTTCAACAAATTGAATGGACAAAGTATTATCCATCTCGGCATTTTCGCTGAGGATTGTGTCCTCTTCTGTTTGAATCATCATATAAATCCCGTAACCAGGATATGAATAAATATCCATTAGGATATTACTGTCAATGGAGTATTCCATTTCTTCCAACGCTTCGATTACGATTCGATAAAAAAAGAGATGGCTGTCAGGGACCTGAATCTTCAATTTAATCGGAGTCATTTCTTTTTCCTCTAACTCCTCCTGTGAAACAAAGACTTTGACGTTCTTGGCGTTTATTCTCTTCAGCTTCATAAACAAGTCCTCCTGTGAATACATCCTCCCTTGTATGATATGAGGATTGACTAAACAGGTGCCTTGTTTGCTCTTTATTCTATTGGTCCATCCGTGAAAGATGAATGATATGCACTTCAGGTCTTGCGCCTAATCGCAGCGGTAATCCGCTCGTCCCGTAGCCATTGCTCGTAAACACTGTCGTTTCGCCAACGTGATGAATGCCTCCATGACGATATGGGCCAAAGCCAAACACCCTGATTTGCCCGCCATGTGTATGACCGCTAAGAACAAGCCTGATTCTGTCCTCTTTTTGAATTTCTTTATCTATTGAAGGTGTATGGCTCGCCAGGATTCTAAAGGTCCCCTCTTGTGCCTCAAGCATGACGTTCTTAAGACCTTCCTGCCGCTTTTCTGGCTCATAGAAGTCAACCCCAAGCAAATTGATCCTTCCGCCATCTTCCGTCTCAAGAATAACCCCCTCGTCTGTCAAAACCTTAATTCCTAAATCGACGAAAAGGGCATCCAGTTCATGAACATCTGTTTCATAATCATTATTTCCCCATATAAAATAAACCGGACCCAGCTCCTTTAGCTTAACCAGGTTTTCATATACCCGCTCGATAGGAACCCCGCTCTCTGTCAGATCTCCTCCAATCAAGACAAAGTCTACCTTTCCGAACGCAGACTGAATGAGGGCGTCATTGATCAGCCTGCGATGAATATCAGAGATAAAAAACAAACTAATACGTTCACTGCTCGGGAAATCCTCAAATGACAGCTCCACTACATTCAAAAAGTCCTTCTTCGCCAGTCTATTCATATACACAATAAGTGCTGCGGTACCCAGCAGCATGATGGAAATTAAGATGACCCACATTGGTTTCCTCCAGAGGTTATTATGCTTCTATCCAAAAGGCTATGTTTACCATATGTGTTGATTTTCGTTGCAGGCGGCAAAACCAAAGGAGCGCCTATTTTACTATCAACATTCAACTTTAATGAACCCATCCAAAAAAAGAGCTGCCTCTGCATAATGCATATAGGAAGCTCTTTTTAGCGTATTACATTTCCTGTATATCTAAAATTCCAAAGCCAGATTCCTCCAGCTTCTTAATGAATTTATCCACATTAGGTGATTTCGCCACCTTAATGACAATCCTTCTAACTAATTTATCGGTCTCATCAAAGGTAATTAATGCGATGATTTGCTGTTGATATTGGCGTGTCAATTCAGTCAGCCTTGCGATCCGCCCTTTCGTTTCTACCGTCTTCAAGGCAATTCTGACACCAGGCACATGAACCCCGAAGGCATGCTGGAATTCTGCCATCACATCATATCGTGTTACAATGCCAAGGAAATCACCATCCTCCTCAACGACAGCCATGAGCGGCATTTCTTTTAAGTCGACAAGGACATTCTCGAAGATTTCTTGACCAGTCAGCGTCTTATTGCGCTCAGCAATATCTGCCGCCTTAATATCCTTTAAGTATATGCTTCGAGGCAGCTCAGACAGAAATGCCTGCTTGTAAATTCGATATCGAGTAATCGTTCCTACATACTTTTCATCCTTTAATACTGGTACAGCTTCAATTTGTTTTTCATCAAGCTTTTTCAATACCAACTCTAGTGAATCATCATAAGAAACAGTATGACAATGATATTTTGATATCATGATACTCTTCACAAACATCTGACAGCACCTCCAATTATTTAGCCAATAAACGTATACTAATCTTTTTCGACACGGACTCCTTGCTTTCCTGCCAAAAGGAAGAAGCAATTATTTATTTTCGTGAAAAAGATTAATATCATACATATCCTTCATTTTCTGAAAGACAATATGCCGGTTTTTCCAGGCAGATTCATTCTTCCACAAATCCTTGCTGCGGTCCACAATCTCACATCTCAGCGCATGAAATTCCTTCTCAGCTTTGTCCATTTTCTTTTTGAAATACAGCATGGACCCATAGACACCCGCCAAGATAATTGTACCGAGTAAATGGACTGGGTTCTGGAAAAACTGCTCATACATTTCATAGAACGAATACGCATACGGTGAGATTACCGTTCGATATATATAGTAAAGAAACACACCTGCCAGCCCGAGTGTAAGATATACACTGATGAAATGCCGGCTCTTATAATGGTCATACTTCTTCTTGCGCTTAACCACATTATTCAAAATGACCTTTGTTGCTTCATCTGTGATATGATCTGCACTGCTCCGTATTGCTTCCATCCGTCCACCCCCATTAAAGCCTATGAAGCTTATCTGGGTTTTATGAGGACCTGTCCGCCCCCTTTTTATTCAAATAAAGGCCGAGAAGCAAATCAATCACAAAGTGCATGATAATGGTCGCCGGAAGGCTTCCGGTACTATCAAAAATTAATCCGATAAAAAGACTCAGCAAACATATATTCAAAAACAAAAACCAATGAGATAAATACCTGACATGAATCACCGCAAAGATGAGACTTGCAGCCCATATCCCCCAATTTGCCTGAATAACCCCGCGGAATAACATTTCTTCACTAATCGCAATCAACGCGGTCAGAAAGACAATCCTTGGCACTGATAATGATTGAAATACCCGCTCATTAATGCCTCCATCATCATAATAGGAGGCAGGCAAGTACTTCATCCCCGCCAAATCTATGGCCACAACCAATAATCCAGCTAAGAAACCAAGCCACAACGGCCAACCCTCTAACCGGAGAAGAACGGTAAATTGGCCGAAATCATCAAAGGCAAAGTAACCGATAATGACCGCTGCCGTCAAAAGCAGACCTTGCGTGAGGAGCAGTTGCTTATATAACTCCTCATCCGTTAAATTCTTAATCATTTCTGCCTGTTTATTCTTCATGCTGTCCTGATTCACCCTCCTCACCAAAAAGGCGGGCAAGCTCAGCCCTCCACCCTTGATAGTGATGATCTAATACGTTTTCTTCCGGCAGGGCCTGAACCATCCTTTCAAATGTCAGCCCGCAATTATCACAGCAAAGCTCTCCTCCTCCGCTTGATTCTTGGTCAAAATAGGCGGCAATCGATTCTTTTCGGCACTTGCTTGACCGAATCCACTCCCTGAATTGCCATAGCTTACGAAGCTTATCTGAAAGGCGCTCATCAAAATAAGCAGACAGCCTATTTTTTCGCGAAGCAAGACTTTCCCCCTCGCTTCTCTCAAGAATGCGGTCTGCCTCTCTCATTCGTTCAATTTTTTCATCAACTATGATGCCTGATTTTGGTTCTAAAAGAGTATCACGATTAGCCAAATACCATTCAATATCCGAGACCTCAGGATAATCCTTCTCAATCATTTTCGCAGAAATCCGTTCATCCCCTTCAGAATAGAAGAGCAAGGCCAAAGATAGAAGACCATCTCTTCCAGCCCGTCCAATCTCCTGGACATACGCCTCCATGCTAGAGGGCATATTATAATGAATGACATAACGCAAGTTCTCTAGATTGATCCCCATCCCAAAAGCATTCGTCGCAACAATCAAATTGAGCTGCCCTTGGGCAAACTGCTGTTGAATTAATATTCGATCATTCGTATCCATGCCTCCATGATAGAAAGCCGCCTTATGATAGCCTGCATTAAGCAAGTCACTGCACAGGCTCTCGGCAAGCTTTCGGCTGGACACATAAATAATGCCCGGTCCCTTCAAGACACTTAAATAAGCATATAGCTTCTGCCGCTTTTCTTCGCTTCCTTCGACCGCTTCTACTAGGATTCCGATATTTTCCCTATTCACCTCATATACCATTACACGAGCGTTCGGAATAGATAAATTATCCAGAATATCCCTCCGCACTTCCTTTGTGGCTGTTGCCGTCAGGGCCAAGGTAACCGGATTACCTAATGCACTACGAATATCCCCGAGCCTCAAATAGCTCGGTCTAAAATCATATCCCCATTGCGAAATGCAGTGCGCCTCATCCACAACGAATAAAGAAATCTTCTGCCGGCTGATTTTCTGCAAAACGAACCTGGATTGGAGCATCTCAGGTGACACATAAATAAATTTCAACAGATGAAGCGAACGAAGGACCATCTCGCGTTCTTCCTTATTCACAAATGAGTTCAAGGCAGCCACTCTCTTCTCCCCCTTCGCCTTCATTTGCTCTACCTGATCCTGCATCAAGGAGAGCAGCGGGGAAACGACGACCACCAGTCCATCAAGCAAGTATCCCGGAAGCTGAAAACACAAGGTTTTCCCTGTACCGGTCGGCAGCATCGCCAATGTATCCTGACCACTAAGGACCGCTTCCACTACCTCCTTTTGCCCCATCCTGAAGGAAGGAAATCCAAATAATCTCGTTAATTGCTCCTCAAGCATTCCCATGCTGATCCCCTCTCTTCCATTTCGTCATGACAAGCCTAATCTTGAAATAAGGGACTCCCGGGGGCAGGAGCTCCTTAATGGACCGCAATTGGCCTGTATGAACAGAATTTGCTGCCTCCACAATCTGTCTCTGCTCCTCATCCGTCACATAATCCTCTATACTGAATCCCTCAATAAAGGAAGCAATCTCAACAATATGATCCTCAACCGTATTAATCTTCAACCTTCGAGCTCGGGCAATCTGCTCGATTGTTAACCCTTGCCGAACTAATTTCCATGTCATTTTCGTCGAATTAGTCAGCACAGATTCGTTCTGCTCCTCCTGAACGAGAAGACTATTCAGAAGAGGAAATGGTTCTTTTCGCGCAGATTCTATCATATAATGCAGCGTATCCAAGAAAAGAAATTGCGCATAATAATGATCAATCCCAAGCTTTCTTGCTGCCTGTGACAAAGTCATTCCTGCCCTCTCATGCCCCGACAAAAGCATGACAAACAGCTCAGGTGAAGCCCCATGCAGCCTATCCAAGCAATGATGAAGCTCTTCATAAAGCTCCCGAGAGAACTTTCGAAGGTTTTTGCCGTGCTGCTTCAGCCAACTCTTTACAAAGCGCTGATGGTCCAAATTTCTCTGCACAGGAATAAATGAATGATTTTCGTGGACCATATTGGACAACACCTGGACAAGCAACTGAAGTCTTGCCCAAAACAAAGGAGCCGTCTCCTTAAAAAGGAAGCCATTCAAATGACTCATCGGTTCATACTGTTCTCGCCATTCGTCAAGAAACGCCAATCCGGCATCCGAACAAATATAGGTCAAATCACCCACCGGCTCAATCAGCTCTCGTTCCTTCAAAAACCTCAAATGCTCATCCCACTCTTCACGGGAAAGCTTAGGCAACACTGCAAAAAAAGGATCCAACCCATACAATCTGGCATCCTGGATTGGCTGGGAGGAACGTTTCCCATTAAGTATATGTAAAGGCGAATACACCGTCCTTTGACCCTTTAACACTTTTATTAAATACAGTATTAATCCATCGATGTATGTTATAATAAACTCACCCCATTCTACATGATTAGACATCTTTATTTTACCAAATACTTGTCTTAAATGATGCAAGTTTCCATCGGCAATGCGGCAAAAGCCTTACATAACCATGAAATATTGGCTATTGAAAAGTCAGTACTTGAGTTTTACAATAAGGTGAGGGGTTTGATATCCGGAAAGGATATTAAATTATTTATTTGCGGGAGGTATAATAGCATGGCAAAATTCACAATCGTAGACAAAGAAACATGCATTGCTTGCGGAGCATGCGGTGCCGCAGCTCCAGATATTTATGATTACGACGATGAAGGCATTGCATTTGTTACTTTAGATGATAACCAAGGAATCGTCGAAATTCCTGACGTTCTAGAAGATGACATGATGGATGCTTTCGAAGGCTGCCCTACTGACTCAATCAAAGTGGCAGACGAATCCTTTGATGGTGACCCATTGAAATTCGAATAGGTTTGAATAGAAAGAAACCTTTGCTCGTGATAAGCAAAGGTTTCTTTTTTTGCAATGGAATATGTAATGATTTCCTGAGTATGGGGTACTGGGGGAGGCTGAGAAGGCCGTTGCCCAGAGGATGTCCACCCTTTCCTCATCCTATATACCCCTTGCCTGGGCATTGGATGGGGTTTCTCTGACGATGCCCACCCTTTCCCCATCCTATGTACCCTTTGTATGGGCATTGGGTGGGCTTTCTCTGACGATGCCCACCCTTTCCCCATCCTATGTACCCTTTGCCTGGGCATTGGGTGGGCTTTCTCTGACGATGCTCACCCTTTCCCCATCCTATATACCCTTTGCCTGGGCATTGGGTGGGCTTTCTTTGACGATGTCCACCCTTTCCCCATCCTATATACCCCTTGCCTGGGCATTGGATGGGGTTTCTCTGACGATGCCCACCCTTTCCCCATCCTATGTACCCTTTGCCTGGGCATTGGGTGGGCTTTCTCTGACGATGCCCACCCTTTCCCCATCCTATGTACCCTTTGTATGGGCATTGGGTGGGAACTGCGTGGCTTCTCCCGCCTCTTTCCCATCCTTCTACCGCCCTATATATCCCTTGCCCGGGGAAGAGGCGGGAACTGCATGGCATCTCCCACCTTTCCACCATCCCTTTCCCCTTTCGTCTACCGCTCCATACGTAGTCAATAGCCGGGAATCCGCACGGCTCCTCTCCTCCCTGCACCAGGAGCAAGCCTTCCTACATCCCTCCGACCAAATAAAAAAGAGAAGCAGCACAATCCCCTGCTTCTCTTCACTCTATATTATGTGCTTACTCAAGCACTTTTAATGACAGATTCTTTCATGAGCCATCCTTGCAGCTTGCTGAATAACAATAGGAATACAACTGCGATGATGCTTCCTTTAATTAGGTTGAACGGAATAATTGCAGCGGTGATATAGGCGCGAATTTCCGGACCTGACATGTTCCAGCCAAGCAGCTTGCTGTATACTGGGAGCAAGACATAGTAGTTCATGATACTCATAAACCCTGCAAGAATAATTGTTCCGCCAATTAGACCGAGGATCATGCCTTTTTTATTACCGACTTTCTTATACAGGTAGTAGACTGGCAAGATAAAGGAGACGCCTCCGATAAAGTTGGCGAAGTGGCCAACTGGGATACCTGTGTCGCTGCCTGTCATCATGAAGTCTAGAATATTTTTCAATAGTTCAACCATAATGCCGGCCACCGGCCCCATAACGAGTGCTGCAATTAATGCTGGTACATCGCTGAAATCGATTTGCAAGAATGCGGGAAATCCTGGGAACGGGAAGTTCAATATCATTAGAACATACCCGATGGCACCGAGGATGCCGATCTTGACCATTTTTTGAATCTTGCTGTTTTTTCTGTTCATTTTCCTCTCTCCTTAGGTTCTGGTGCTACCTCTTCTAGAAGAAAGGTTCTGCTAATATCCGTTCCAAAAGCATCGTCTCCATGAAAAAACCCTTTATCTTATTAGATAAAGGGAGAATTAGGCAATGCGAAAGAAACGTTTCGAAACTTTGCTTTTCGAACGTTAACAGAGACCTCCATCTTCTCCCATCCAGACTATACTGTCGGCTTTGGAATTTCACCAAATCCTGCCCCGAAAGGCTCGCGGGCTTAGAATGCATACATTCATCACCGCCGGTAGGGAATTTCACCCTGCCCCGAAGATAGACCAATATTTTATTTGGTTTGAATCTTCATTCATTATGAATGAGTCTTCAAAGCAAGAATACCATCAGGTTATGACAAACACAAGAGAAAAGTATCCTATGTCATAATTTACATATACCTTCTTTGTCAAATGTCAATGAGAATCATAGGAATATCTAAGTAAAATTTATTTTTTGAAATATCAAAATAGTAAGCGGTTACATAATTGACACATAGAATGACAGTCTTGTAGAGTGAAAACATAGCAAATTTTCCAACAGGAAGGTGACAATTTTGTTTAAAGTTCTAGTTGCAGATGCAATCAAGCCAGATGGTTTGACCCCTTTCATCGGTAGAGAAGACATTGAAGTTGTTCAAAAGACAGTCGAGAACGCAAAGAATGAGCTGCATGAATTTGATGCCTTGCTGGTTCGAAGCGCCACGAAGGTGACGGAAGCACTCCTTAATGACATGACAAGCTTAAAGATTATTGCACGAGCAGGTGTCGGGGTAGACAATATTGATGTGCCTTCATGCACGAAGCGCGGCGTCATCGTTGTCAATGCACCTGATGGTAATACCATTTCAACAGCGGAGCACACTTTCGCGATGATTGCGTCATTAGCCCGCAATATTCCCCAAGCCCATCAAACCGTTAAAAACAGCTCTTGGGAACGCAATCGATTTGCTGGAACAGAATTAAAGGGCAAGACACTCGGGATTGTTGGGATGGGCCGCATCGGTTCTGAGCTTACGAAAAGGGCGAGAGCCTTTCAAATGGATGTTTTCGCGTTTGATCCATTTTTGACAACTGAACGGGCGAAAGAACTTCATGTCACCACAGGATCCTTTGAGGAATTATTAACCGTATCTGATTTCATTACTGTACATACTCCTTTAACGAAAGACACAAAAGGCCTCCTAAATCGGGAAACGATTCAGAAATGCAAGGACGGCGTTTATCTCATCAACTGTGCACGCGGCGGTATCATTGATGAGGAAGCATTGTATGATGCTGTTGAGTCAGGCAAGGTTGCAGGGGCAGCGCTTGATGTGTTTGTGGAGGAGCCGCCTGTTGGCAATCGACTTCTCAACCTCGACCAAATCATCGTCACACCGCATTTAGGGGCTTCAACAAAAGAGGCCCAGTTAAATGTCGCAAAGCAGGTGGCTAAAGAGGTGGTTTCCTTTGTGGACGGCATACCGGTATCCAATTCTATTAACCTGCCTGCCATTCCAGCTGAACTGTTCAGCCGGATTCAGCCATACTATCAATTGGTTAGGACTCTTGGAAGCTTTCTTTCCCAATTTATTAATGAGGGTATCAAAGAGATCTCCATTACTTATGGAGGAGATTCATTTGATTATGATACGAGTATTCTCACGAAGGCATTGGTTTCCGGCTTCTTTAAAGGACGTGTTGATGTCAATGTCAATGAGGTAAATGCCCTCCTCTATGCGAAGGAGCGCTCCATAACCGTTGGAGAGAAAATTTCCAATGAGGCACATGGATATTCCTCCAGTGTGACTGTTAAAGTAGTTGGAGAAACAAAGAAAATGGAAGTGAAGGCAACCTATATTAAGGAATACGGTCCACGTATTTTTGCCATCAATGATTTCAAAATCGACTTCTATCCAGAAGGGCACATCCTCTACATCCAGCATCATGACCGCCCTGGTGTAATTGGAGTTGTCGGCAAGAAACTGGGTGATTTAAATCTCAATATTGCAACCATGCAGGTGGGCCGTAAGGAGGCCGGCGGTGAAGCCATTATGGTGTTAACCTTTGATGATCCGCTCCCTTCAGATATTCCTAATGAACTACTGTCAACACTGGAAATTTCGGAGGCAACCCTGATTGAATTGCCTTTATGTTAAGCCTATAAATAAACAAATGCCCGTTCAACTGGAACGGGCATTTGTGCTTTTCCCCATTAGATAAAATTCGGGGTATGATTCCCAAGTTACTCCATCCTTTTCTGCTGCCGCTCCATCGCTTTTCTGTGCGGTTTCTGTCTGTCTCCCTGCCAGAAATAGAAGGCTGATGCAGATTGCCAAGAGAAAAACAATAAAGAAACGTTTTGCATAACTGATCATACGTAACCCTCCGTCATTTTTTCACCCTTCCATATGTATTTCCAGTCAGAGTTGAATAGAACCGTTTTTCCACCCATTGTTTAACCCTCCAAATGTACCGCCTTCCTTCTCCCCTGAAGATTAATCGTTATATTAACATAATTAAAATGGTTAAAAATCAAGTAGACGGGTAAAGAATTCCGAAGATATAACTATATAAAAAAACAAAAGAGGAGTGAAGAAGATGCCCAAAATATCTCGAATTGAATTAGTTCAGCAAAACGAGCAGCCCGTACTTGCCATTCGGACGATGACTTCGATTGAAAAGCTTCCGCAATTAATCGGCGAGAGCTATCAAAAGATGGCAGATTATTTAGCGGAGCTTGGGGAATGTTTATCAGATGTTCCTTTCGTTGCGTATCATAATATGGATATGCATCATTTGGATGTGGAAATAGGCTTTCCTGTGATGAAGAAACTGCCCGATAAAGGCGATTTGAAGTCAGGATGTATTCCTGAAAGCAGGTCAATTTTCTGCATGTATCTCGGTCCATATGGCGACATAGAGCCAACTTATAATGAAATGGCTGAATTTATGAAGCAAAATGGCTATGAACCAACCGGGACAGCCTATGAATATTATTACAATGATTCTGATTTTCCGGAGAAGGTACGATTAACGAAAATTGTTATGCCGATTAAATGAGAAGTGCAATAAAAAGAGGACCTCAGCGTGCTTGCTGAGGTCCTCTTTGATTTGAATGCGTTACCCATGTAACAAGATTATTCTCCCCGCTTCCCCCATAAAACACGAAATCCTACTTTTTTGTTGGGAGGAAGAAGGTAAATGTCGTACCGTGTCCTAATTTGCTCGATACCTCGATTTTGCCGCCGTGGCCATGAATAATGTTTTTCACGATGGCAAGCCCTAAACCGGTGCCAGCACGGCCCCTCGTTCTAGCCTTATCCACCTTGTAGAAGCGTTCGAATACAAACGGCAGCTCTTCAGCAGATATTCCAACTCCTGTATCCTTGATCTCAAATATGATTCCGTTAGGACCTGTACGCTGAATGATACGCACCTCTCCGTTTTGCGGTGTATGGCGCAGAGCATTATCGACAAGGTTTGTAAATACTTGCTCCATACGGTCAGGATCAAATAATAGAATAGCATCTGGCTGGGTGATTTCGGCCACAATCTTGATTTGTTTTTCCTTTGCCAGTCCTTTGAATTTCTTCACTATTCGCTCGATAAAGCTGCCAATTTCCACCTCAGATTTATTTAAGGAAAGATGACCTGCCTCCATACGGGCGAGGTCCAGCAGTTCATTCACCAATCGGCCCATACGCAAGGATTCATCATAAATGACTTGTGCCATCTCCTTCTTCTCCTCTGGCGTTTCGGCAATATCATCGATGATAGCTTCACTATACCCTTGCATCATAGCAATAGGTGTCCGCAGCTCATGTGAAACATTGGCGATAAAATCCTTCCGCATCTTATCAAGCCTCCGCTCCTCCGTCATATCGCGAAGGACAGCAACCGCACCCCGTACCGCTTGAGCATCATAAAGAGGATTCATCAGAATGACCCAATCATGACCTTGCACGCTTACTTCCGCAATCTTGGTTGTTTCTGTTTCCTTGACCTCTTGGAATAAACTCAGCAGTTTCTCCGGCACTTGATTGCCAGTTTGCAGCTCTGCCAAGTCCGTTTCATCCATTTGGATATAGCTTAGAAAATCCTCAGCAGGCGGATTGGTGACAAGTATCTCCCCGTCACGGTTAAACGTGATGACCCCATCAGCCATACTGCTCAAGATATTGGATAGATTCTCCTTCTCCTCCTGCAAGGCACTCACATTATGCTTCAGCTGCTTGGCCATTCGGTTAAAGGTTCTCGATAAGTCACCAATTTCATCATTTGATATAATCGGGACCTTCATGTCAAATCTCCCTTTTGAGAGCTCCAACGCACCCTCCTTCAGCCTTCTGAGTGGAGCTGTCACTCGAGTCAGCAGGAAGAAGGCGAAGACTGTTGTCAGAATGATTCCCGCCAAGACGGCTATCAGAATGAATTTCGTCGTGGAAGCACTCGTACTTTCACTTGAATCAACGGATTGAAAGGCATAGATGGCTCCTTCAATATTATTTGTATCCAGCGGAATACCGACAATGGTTGCTTGCGTTACATTGTCCCCTTTCAATACGGATGGCAAGTAGGTCGTTTCCTTCACTTCTTTCTGATCGAACAAAGCGTACTTTAGTTCTTCATCCTTTTGAAAAAGCTGCGCTATCTCATCCTCATCGGCATCCTGTAAGCTCGTATAGACGGTTCCATCCTTTAAGAGAATGACAACGCCGACGCCCTCATCGGTTGTTTCCCAAATAATATCGAGTACGTCTGCGTAATTCTCATGCTCTGTAATAACCGTCTCCACTTGATTAGCTGTCAAAAAGAGTGACTGCTCTGCCTCTTGCATGCTTTGATTGTGAAAGAACTCCAAGAGCAGAACTGTCAGAATGAACAAGACGAAGGAAAAGAGCAGGATAATGGTTAACCATAGCTTGCCAACCACACTTTTCCAAAGCATCAGTCTATCTGCACCTCAAATTTGTACCCGACTCCCCAAACGGTTACAATCATTTTCGCGGCATCCTCAGACACTTTATTTAATTTTTCTCTCAATCTCTTAATATGCGTATCAACGGTTCGCAAATCTCCGAAGAATTCATAATGCCAGACTTCTTTAAGGAGTTGCTCACGTTCAAATACTTTATCTGGTGTTTTCGCCAGGAAGAGGAGAAGCTCGTATTCCTTCGGTGTGAGGGCAACCTCTTTTCCGTCAGCGAGCACACGGTGTGCATCATTATCGATTGTTAAATGATCAAAGACAATAACATCCTTTGTGGAGCCTTCAGCCTGTAAATAAGATGTCTTAGACGCCCTTCTTAAAAGAGCCTTCACTCTTAGCACAACTTCTCTAGGACTGAACGGCTTAACGATGTAATCATCTGTGCCGGCCTCAAAGCCTTGTACACGATTCACTTCCTCGCCTTTTGCTGTCAGCATGATTACAGGCGTGGCCTTCTTTTCGCGCAATTCCTTGCAGACTTCAATCCCATCCTTGCCAGGCATCATTAAATCGAGCAATATTGCATCGTAATCATTTGACAAGGCTAGTTCTATAGCATCATCACCATTTGCAGCCTCATCAATCACGTAATCTTCTCGCTCTAAATACATTTTCAACAATCTTCTAATTCGGTCTTCATCATCAACTACAAGCAATCGGATGGTGCTTTCTTCCATCACCCGAACCCCCTTCATGGAAACTATTCCAGTACTTAACAACTTATTAACCTCAAAATTCATTATACCTTGATAATATTAGTTTAGGAATATAAAACTAAAAATTCTAAGAAATAGGAACTAGAACACACCTTTATAAGATGCCTAATCCTTCATTACTATTATCATAACAATTTTTGTGAACTTTTTAAAAATAATGGCTCCCAAATCTATCTTTTCCACACAAAAAGGTCAAATCTGTTACAGATTTGACCTTTTCACCATTTATCTATTTAAGCATAGGAATGAAGACCGGCGATAACTAGGTTAACGACAATGAGATTAAACATGATGATAGCAAAGCCTGCAACGGCCAGCCAGGCTGATTTCTCACCATGCCATCCTCTTGATATACGCAAATGAAGGAACGCCGCATAAAATAACCATGTAATAAGCGCCCATACTTCTTTCGGGTCCCATCCCCAGAATCTTGACCAGGCAATCTGTGCCCAAATCATGGCAAAGATCAAGGCTCCGAGCGTGAAGACGGGGAAGCCAATGACAATGGAACGATAGCCGATTTCATCCAGTAAATTCAGATTGACTGATTTCACCAATGGCTGCAAAGCGGCTCCAATTCGCTTCCTCAATACTAAACGAAGAAGACCATAAAATACAAAGCCGGCTAAAACAGACCAAATGACTGTATTGAATTTCTTTGCATTGATGAATGCCGGCATATCGATGAGCGGTTCCATTCCTTCTCCTGCTGTCAGCTTCGCTTCATGCGGACCGAATAAAGCCGGCATTGTATAGGAGGCCGTTTCCTCTGCACCATCTTTATTCACCCAAGTATAGTCTGCCTTGTAATCTGCTAATGAGAAACCTGTGGTTACAGCGACAAATCCAACAGTTGAGATCAAGAAAAAGAGAATAGCTTCAAGCCAGAACGTTCTCTTTGAAGCCTTCGTCTGGTCAATAAACTTCAATAAATAAATCAACCCTGCTGCAAAGCTGATAGCAAGAATCGCTTCTCCAGCTGCAGCTGTCGTCACATGAATTTGCAGCCAATGGCTCTTTAATGAAGGGACCAGCGGCGAAATATCGCGCGGGAACATGCTTGCATAAGCAATGATTAAAAGAGCAATCGGCATCGTGAAGACACCTAGAATAGAAGCCTTATAAATAAAGTAAATAATAATGAAGGCACCGACCAGCATCATTCCGAAAAATGTTGTAAATTCGAATAAATTACTGACAGGTGCATGTCCTGAGGCCATCCAGCGTGTGATGAAATAACCTACCTGAGCCGCAAACCCAATAATGGTCACCGTTATTCCGGCTTTTGCCCATCCTTTGTAGTTTCGTGTATCTGCCTTCCCTTTTATGGAGCCGGCAAAAATGAACGTTGATACTAAATAAAGTATAAAAGCTGCAAACAATAAATTACTGCTTAGTTCAGCCACTCACTTCTCCCCCTTTAGTTTGACTGGATTCCTCCTCGGTTTGGTCAACCGGAAGCGGTATTGGAGTTCCCTCCAATATCTCATTTATCTCACGCTTAATTCCATACCAGTTCTTGTTCGTATGAGCTGCAACCAAGATTTCTCCATCCTTTTGCTGAAGCCAGATTCTTCGGTGCTGCCAATAGGCCCCCTGTACAACCCCAATCATGAAAATTAAGCCGCCAAGCCCCAAAACCCATAATGTAAGATCCTTCCTGACAGTCAGGTAGGTTGAGTATTGATAATCAATGCCGCTGAATTTAATGGCGTATTCATTCTCACCCATCGGCTCAAGGTTCTGCTGAATACCAATGAAGGCGACCTCAGGCTCCGAATTGCCCGGCGTATACAGGTTAAAGATGAAGGCTGGATTATTCGGATACCTAGACTTTGTGGTCGGCTGATTATTCTCGTCGAATTCAAAATCTGGGAAATAGCTGGCAAGCTGGACTTTATAGCCATCCCCGAGATCATAGGAATCTTTCGGATTCTTTAAATCAACCGTAAATTCCCCAAAGCTCTTCTCTGATGATTTATTGATGAAAGAAAAATTCATAGATGAAAATGATTCTTCATAAGAGGTTTGATAGAGGGCAAATGATTCAAATTTCAACGGATCATTAACAATGATGGGAAAATCCTTCACCTTCTCAAGCTCTGGTTCTTCACCAGGAATCGTTTCGCCGATATGTTTGTAAAGAGTCGCATTCGTCTGATAATTGCTGACAACTGAGCCTGTCCGCTCAAGCGCCGACTCAAACTTGGCGTCTGCTTCCTTATCATACGTTTCAATGATAAACTGATTATTCTTTACATAATACTCCCCATTGGTTCCAGGGACGGCGACGGTCTCCCCTTCAGGAATACGCATGTACTCATTTACATACATGCCTGGTACAAAGCGGAGCATCCCGCCAATCAAGAAGATGATCAAGCCAATATGGTTGACATAGGGACCCCAGCGCGAGAACCGATTCTTCTCAGCTAGAATATTCCCGTTTTCTTCTCTAATTTTGTACCGTTTTGCGGCAAGTCTTTCTTTAATAAGCTCATAGGTTCCGTCAACCATTTTCGTCGATTGGCCGAAAATCCGCTGTCTTCTCATGAACTGTGGATGCCTGGTGACACGCTGATTCTTCAAAGCGCGGTATAAAGGCACAAATCGATCCAAGCTCGCGATAACGAGCGATACCCCGAGCAAGGACACAAGCAGCAAGAACCACCATGAGCTGTATAAGTTATGTAATCCTAATTCATAATAAATCTTCCCGATGGTTCCGTACTCATTCTCATAAAAAGTATTTGCCGGCTCACCGGCTGGAATGAGGGCCTCCTGTGGGAAGATAGTTCCAATGGAGGCGGCAATGAGCGGAAGGATGATTAAGGTGACCCCTACTTTGACAGAAGAGAAGAAGGTCCATACCTTATCAATCACGGTTTTATTATACGTTTGGGAACGCCTTGCGCTGCCCTCGTATTTCATATCCAGTAATTTCTGCTTTTCTTCCTCTGTCTCCTTCTCTAGCACCTTGCCGCATGCTTCACACAGCACCGTTCCATATGGATTGATGTGACCGCATTCACACTTAATTTCTTTCATGAAACATTACCCCTTGTTATGGCTGAATTTGTTCCATCATCTGCTGGATCTTTTCCTCTGTTAAACTGCCAGTCGTGTAATCTACGACTTTTCCATCCTTATCGATTAAATAAGTGGCTGGCAGGGTATTAATCAAATAATTTTGCTGAACAAGATTATTCTTATCAATAACAATTGGAAATGTCAATTTATGTCTGTCTCTGAATTTCTCAACGACAAAATCCGCCTCATTCACATTGACGGCCACTACATGGACGCCTTTATCCTTGAATTGCTCATATTGGCTTTGGATATAGGGCATTTCATATTCACAAGGCTTGCACCATGTTCCCCAGAAATTAAGGAATACACCCTGCCCCTTGTACTCCTCCAGCACATGCTTCATTCCCTCTAGGTCAGTCAAAGCAAAATTCGGCGCTTCATCACCTTTATCAAGTGACTTTTCCTTGTCCATCGTTAAGCTGGAATAGACGACATACACGACAGCACTAGCCAAAACAGCCAAAATGATCGTTCTCATCCAAAAACGCTTTTGTTTGTTCATACGTGCCTTTCCCCCATTTGTTCCTGTATGTACCCATTAAGCACCGCCTTTGTCCCCGATTGCATAAAAGCAGTGCCCTGGTTTGCTAGACAAATTATCTATTTTTATTTAGTGCCATATTACGGAGCTGTTTCACCTCATGCGGTGTTAACTCGCGGTAATCGCCTGTATTAACCCCATGCAAGGTCAAGAAGCCGTATGCCTCGCGTTTTAGTTTCATGACAGGCATACCAATTGCCTCAAACATCCTTCTGACCTGTCTATTACGGCCTTCATGGATGGTCAGCTCAATGATGGATGTCTGCTTCCTGCGGTCCATGGAAATCATTTTCGCCTTTGCAGGAGCTGTTTTTCCATCCTCAAGCATAACGCCGCGCTCTAATTGGCGCATCGCTTCACGGCTTGGAATCCCCTTTACTTTTGCCACATAGGTTTTTTCAATCTGATATTTCGGATGCATAAGCGCATTGGCGAAATCACCGTCATTCGTTAATAAAAGCAAGCCAGATGTATCATAATCCAGCCTTCCAACCGGATAGATGCGCTTTTCAACAAACGGGAATAAGTCTACGACCGTTTTGCGTCCCTTATCATCTGATACAGCCGAAATGACTCCGCGCGGTTTATAAAGAAGGTAGTAAACCGGCTCTTCCTTCTCAACTGGCACACCGCTGACCTCAATATGGTCATTCGGTCCTACCTTAACACCAAGCTCCCTGACAACCTTTCCATTCACGGTTACTTTCCCTTCCTGAATCAGTTGTTCAGCCTTGCGTCGTGACGCAATGCCGGCTTGGGCTATCACTTTTTGTATTCTTTCCATTCATAATCACCTGTCTAATTTTACTTTTTCTAGATAGTTTACACAAATCATAGGGTTTCTACCTAATTGTTCATTATACTTTGTTTTTCGCGAAAACGATATGTTCATTCATCGATATTATTTCATTCCTAGCTCGGAAACACAAAAAAATCGGCTTAAATCGCCGATTTCTATCATTTATTCCTATTTTTAACATACAAGGAGATAATTTGTCCAATTTTTGAACATTTATTGAAACATGATTGTTGCCAGTATAATGGCTGCTCCGATTCCTACCAGGTCCGCCCATAAGCCAACCTTAAGTGCATCCCCCATTCTTTTGATCCCGACTGCGCCGAAATAAACCGTCAAGACATACAAGGTCGTATCCGTACTTCCTTGAATCGTTGAAGCTACTCTGCCGATGAACGAGTCAGGACCATAGCTAGCAATCAGATCACTCGCCATTCCTAAAGCGGCATTGCCGGAGATAGGCCTGATTAAGGCAAGCGGAACAACCTCTGAAGGCACCCCCAATACATGCAAGGCAGGCTTTATCCAGGAGATGACCGCATCCATCGCACCGGAAGCGCGAAAGATTGAAATAGCCACCATCATTCCAATTAAAAAAGGGATGATTGAGAAGGTGATTTTAACCCCCTCCTTTCCTCCTTCTACAAAGCTTTCATAGGTTGGAACCTTCTTATAGGTGCCATAGGCTAAAATCAATAGAATCATGACAGGAATCATCCATAGCGACAGGGCTGAAATCCATTGCATATCACTCTATCCCCTTTCGCACCCTCTTATAATAATAGAACCGGTCAATGAAGATTGCCGCAATCGTCGCAATGACAGTAGCCAATAAAGTCGGCCCGACAATTTCTGTCGGATTGGCTGAATGATAATGGATGCGAATGCCGATGACAGTCGTCGGGATAAGTGTTAAGCCTGATGTGTTTAAGGCAAGAAAGGTAATCATTGATCGGCTCGCTGAATCCTTGTTCCCATTCAGAATTTTTAATTGTTCCATTGCCTTGATGCCAAGCGGTGTCGCCGCATTCCCGAGACCTAATGTGTTAGCCATTATATTGGAGACGATATAGCCCATTGCCGGGTGATTCGCCGGCACATCTGGGAAAAGACGGGAGACAATTGGCTTAAACAATAAGGATAGCTTCTCAAGCAAGCCTGAATGCTCAGCAATCTTCATCATCCCGAGCCAGAAGACAAGAATACTCATCAATCCAAAACAAAGGGTGACAGACTCCTTCGCACTCTTGAATATCGCCTCATTGACCTCTGCAATCGTCCCCGTAAACATAGCATAGACAATTCCTATGATACTGAGACCGACCCATATATAGTTAACCATTCCGATCAGCACCTGCAAAAGTCATAAACACATGCATCCATGTTTCCATGACCGTCTTTTTCTCTTTCTTTAAATAGATGGGCTTCTTATAGAGAACCTCCCCATCCAGTATCAGCTCGGCAACCCCAACCTTTTCAGGCCATTTCTTTTCGTTCCTCCATTTTTTCTTTGGCTTTTGCAGCTTATAAACTACTTTGACCTTTTCCTTCTCCTCATCCGTCAGCGGATAGATCAATGACGACCTCAAATGAGCCTTCTTTTTGTAAAAGCCTTTCTTAACGGCATCAATCGGTCCTTCTGGAAGCACCTCGACAAGTGAATACTGGTCAAAACCTGCCTCGTAAAGGGCGATATGGTCTGCCCAATCAGTTGAATCATCAATCGTAACCGTTATGAGGTCAACTCCGTCCTTTGAAGCAGTCGTGACAAGAGTTCGTTTAGCCTTTTTTGTATAACCAGTCTTTCCTCCTGTACAGTATTTATATTTTTCGGTAAGGAGACGGTTTTTGTTTTTCCACACGCGATCCCACGCTTCATTCGGATTCGGGGCTCTATGTATTTTCGTTCCGGCTATTTTACGGTAATTCTTATTCTTCATCGCATATTGAGTCAGGATAGCCATATCGTAAGCAGTGGAGTAATGATTATTGGAGTCATCCAGGCCATGCGGATTCGTGAAATGACTGTTCTCCATCCCAATCCATTCCGCCTTCTGGTTCATCATGGTGGCAAATCCCTCCACACTTCCTCCCACATATTCTGCAATCGCAATAGCCGCGTCATTTCCAGACCGGAGCATAAGGCCATAAACAAGATCGCTTAGTTTAATCTTCTCCCCGACCTTCAAATAGATGGCAGAGCCCTCTGCCTTCAAGATTGATTCACTCACCGTTACGGTTTTGTCCATCTTCCCTGACTCAATCGCCAGGATAGCCGTCATAATTTTAGTGATGCTCGCAATCCTTCTTTTTGTATGAGCATCCTTCTCATATAGAATCCTGCCGGTACTTTGCTCAATCGTAATCGCACTTTTTGCACCGACCTGCATGCTTTTCATTTCCTTTGCCTGCACCTGGTTCTCTTCACCTAGAATGAAGGTCATACTCAATATGCAGACGAGAAGGCTCAACAGAATCTTCTTCCCCCATGAGGAGGATTGACTGCTATCGGACAGGTTCTTTTTCTTCGACCGCGCTAGATATCTTTTCACCACACTCGTCCTCTCCAACGTTTTAGTACAAGTCTATGCAAAGACCCGACTAAACAGAATCTTTTTTCGATGGTGATGTAAACAACACTCTCCTCTTCCTGTTGGCATTTTTCTACCGCTAAAAATGTACATTTGCTGATTTTTAGCTCCAAATAGCTTGGCTTGGCCATTTTGATATACCGGACTATATAGCAGCTTCATTTTCATAAAGTTTATTTAAGATTTATCTTTTTATAGGTGTTTGAGGGCGTAATGAAAACGTGAAGAGCGAAATAACCAGACTATGGGTGCTGAATTTAATATATGGAAGAACTATTCACCGTAAGGCGCAATCAGGACAATCCCATTTAGCGAATAGTAAACACTATGTAAGTTGACAGAAAAATATACGGAATCAAGCAAAATTATACATAAAAAAACTGACCTGAAAGCCTTACTGAACTTTCTACGGTCAGCCTCTATTTCTTACTTCCTATACACCTTCCAGCCGAGCTCCTTCGCCTTCCCAAATCGAGCACTCACATCAAGCCAATTAACGACTTCCCACCATTTGTCTACATATTTTCCCCGTTCCGTCTTGTATTGCAAATAATAGGCATGCTCCCATACATCAATGACAAGCAGCGGGATCGTATCCCATTGGGTCAGAATCATATGGCGCTCAGATTGAAGAATTTCAAGGCGATGTGCCCTTGCCGACCAAACAAGCAAAGCCCAGCCGACACCCTCTACCTTCTTAGCTGCTTCAGTGAAGTGCTTTTGAAACATACGAAAGCTGCCAAAATCCCGGTCAATCCATTCCCGCAATTCACCCTCCGGCCCGCCTCCTCCATTTGGCTTCATATTATGCCAAAAGATTGTATGCAAATAATGCCCAGACCCATGAAAGGCCGCCTCCCTTTCCCAATGCTTCAGGAGGTCAAAGTCATTCTGCTCTCTTGCTTCCTTCATCTTGAGCTCCGCTTTATTCAGGCCGTCTACATAGGCTTGGTGATGGACTGAATGATGAAGCTTCATGATTTCGCCGCTTATGACAGGCTCAAGGGCATTATAGGCATAAGGCAATGGCGGGAGAGCGTGCTGCCCTGGCGGCACATATCCCCCATTTTGGTGAACCTGCTGAATAGCTCGCTCTAAACTATTTGCGAGAGCTTGCAGCTCAGACACGTCCTTATCGGAAGGAACCTGCTCATTCAAAGTAAATAAATAGGCATTCAGCTTCTCAAGGTTTCCTGATAGGGATTGACGGATGTCTTCCCCTCTTTTCGCCGCCCATATTTCCACCCCTGATACCCAACGGGCAATTTCATCCACATATGATTGTATAAGTGTCACCTCCAAAGAATCCTTGCCTCATTGTATTCAAAGGAGGGGATGATTTATGATTTCTTTTGCCTTCCATTAAAAAGAGGCTCAGGACGCATCCTGAACCTCTAAAGAGCAACTGATTAGGACATTCATCCTATTCGTTGTTCATCCTTATTTAATTAGATTGGACCATTTTTGTTTTATAGTCCGTTTCATAGTATTCAAGGTCCTCACGCATTTTCTGAACATCTGATTCAAGGGTCTTAATGACATCCTTCAAACTTTCAGGCGCCTCATCCCTAAATTTAATGCAGTTTCGCCCTGTATAAGCAGAGCGGCTGTCCTCAAACCATAAATCGCTCTTTGGTGCGAAATACTCTTCGATGCATTGGTGATAGACTCTGTATAGAACCCTTTCGGCAGCAGCCTTGTTAAACGGCTCATTTTTCAACACGATTTTGCATGCGTCAAGGCTTTCCTCACAGTATACACAAAGCTTTCGGATAGAGGATAATAACCCTCTGTAATAGTCTTCATTCCCACTCTTTTCACTCATCAAACGATCCATGGTAGTATCATTCAAGTAGGCTTCGAGGATTTGTACAGTCTTTCCTAAATATGATGCTACGTCTTCCAACTGGCTTTTCACTAATGTATTGCCCAACCGGAACCCTCCCCTTAATTTTGAAACGTTGCTTCCTGAATATTCTATTACAGATTAGCACAAAAGTCATGTGTTATTTGCCGAATACAGGAAGGTTTCGCAAGGTTATCCTCGTAATCCATCATATTCCATCACCTTCAAGAATTCGTTCTACCTCATGAATATCCAGGTCTTCAAAAATATTGAAAAAATCACTCTCTGTGTTTATATACACTTTTTTCATCGACAGGAAACCTTTATTTTTTAATAGATAGAGCAAGGCTAAACAATCCTTCACTGGGTAGCGTGTGAGAAACTCCACTGTTTGCTGTGCGGCACGCTCCATGAGAAGTTCCTCAAAATAACGTACATACAGCACTTGCAGTTCCTTTATACGACCGCCGTCCCTGTATTTCACGACTGAACGACTAAAAAGATCCTCCGGTGAATTGGACTTTTCTTTCGTCAACTCATAGCCGGCACAAGTAATGATTTTCAATATTTCCCCTCCTGATTCTTAATCAAGCTCCTGGAATTTGTGAAAGAATAGATCTGCTTCTTCATCATTAAAACCATCCTCATGATTCTCATCAATCGGCGGCAGATCTTCAATTGACTTCAAGCCGAAATAATCGAGGAATTCGGATGTTGTTCCATATAAATAAGCTCGTCCAGCCCCCTCTGCCCGGCCAACTTCCTTGATAAGCGCTTTAGCTGAAAGTGTATGAATAGGCCGTTCGGATTTCACCCCTCGAATTGCTTCAATCTCAATACGGGTAATGGGCTGCTTATAGGCAATGATGGCCAATGTTTCGAGTGATGCCTGTGATAAGGTGTGGATTGATGGGGATTCAACCAGTTTCTTTAAATAAGGCGCATGTGCCTTTTTCGTCGCCAGCTGATAAACGCCGGCCATCTCCACTAAATAAATACCTCTATCTTCCTGTTCATAAGCGTGCATCAAGTCGGATACGATATCCCGTGCCTCCTCGACAGTTACCTCGAGCACGCTTGCAATCTGCTGCAAGGATAGTCCTTCATCCCCTGCTGCGAATAGTAATGCTTCCAAAATTGATTTCCAATTAACGATTTCCAACGGTCAAATCCCCCTGCTTCCATGCTATGAAAATATCCTCAAAATTATTAGTTTGTTCTACGACGACCTCATTCTGCTTCATCATTTCCAGAATGGCCAGAAAGGTCACGACGAGCTGCTCTTTATTATCATCAGCGAAAAGGCTGCTGAAAAGAACCTTTTTCCTCCTCCTGCGAAGCGTATCACGCAGTTCTCCAATCCGCTTCTCAATAGACACTTCCTGTCTTGTAATTCGTGTCTGCAGCGGTCTTTGCAGCTTCTTGCGTCTCATAAGCTTTTGGAAGGCGCCGAGCATATCATATATATTCACGTCCAAATCAGCCTTCTCAGCTGAAGTCTCAGTTGAATAAGGTGACAGGTCAATCGGGGGCTTCGTAAAGATAAGCGCCCTTTCTGCTTCAAGGTTTTTGAACTCCCCGGCAGCTTCTTTATATTTCTTATATTCCAATAGCTGCATGACAAGCTCATCACGAGGGTCCTCCTCATAGAGGAATTCCTCTTCCTCTTCATCCCACTCATCCTCATGCTTTGGCAGGAGCATCTTGCTTTTAATGGCCAAAAGGGTTGCCGCCATCACGAGATATTCACTCGCCACATCAAGTTCAAGTTCCTTCATCGTATGTATATAAGCTACATACTGCTCAGTTATCTCAGCGACAGGGATATCATATATATCAATCTCCAGCCGGTTTATTAAATGCAATAATAAGTCTAACGGTCCTTCAAAAGCATCAATCTTGATCTTATAGCTCATAATCTTCAGGCTCTCCTACGTAAATAAACTACCTTTAGTATAGTGGAAGTCCGCCTTCTTTCCAATAGCATGTCTAAGGAGAAATTTTTAAAGAGTTGGGCGTTGGCCCAAACACCTATGTGTAAATGTCATACAATGCAATGTACAGAAAAGCTTAAGAGGAGGATTTAATTATGGGAGAAGGCGGAGGTTTTGTAGGAGCAGGAGCTGGCAGCGGATTCGCTTTGATCGTCGTACTATTTATTTTACTTGTTATCGTAGGTGCGGCTTTCTGGTGCTGACACCCTGAATCATAATCATTCAGGCACGACCACTTGATAAGCTGCCGGTATGAAGCCGGCAGTTTTTATTTCTTTTCTTTCGCCTGCATTATTCTGTATAGTGAAGGTAGTATCTGCCAAGACGATTGGAGAGGAAAAGGATGAGGAATTATCCAAACGAATACATACAATATCTGCTCGAATTTCATGGGCGGAGAGATTACTTTGAGTGTCACGAAATTCTCGAGGAATATTGGAAGGAGCATCCGCCGCTTGAGCGTGATTCTGTATGGGTCGGTCTTATTCAGATTGCCGTCGGCCTTTATCACTACCGCAGGGGCAATCATCCAGGAGCTGTTAGAACACTCTCTAAGGCCAGACATATCCTGATGCATCGCCGCGAGGAAACAACCACGCTTGGGCTTGATTTTCCAGCGCTAGATGACCTGCTGGCGAATTACATCCAACGGATTCAAGCCAACACACCTTATGAAAGCCCCATGCTCCCCCTAGCCGACCCAGCACTTGTCTCCATCTGCGAAGTTGAATGCAGAAGCCAAGGATTAACCTGGGGCTGCCAAAGCGACCTTGCTGATACCCCATTGATTCACAGACATTCGCACAGAGACCGCACAGACGTGATTGAGGAGAGATTTAAGCAGCTCAAGATCAGACGTAATAAATAGAAGAAGCCCTTGTTTTAAGGGCTTCTTTCTATTTATGAAAGTCTATTAAATTAACAATCCAAGCATTTCGCCAAAAATTGGGCAGTTTCTCTACGCGCATCAAATTCGTAGTCTGGATAAAATCCCTTTACAGTCGTCACCATCTTACGGCCCACTCCTTGACCGCGATGTGATGGATTCACAGAAACATCTGCAAGCACAACAGTATTCCCATGGACTTCTACTCCAATCAGTCCGATGAAGTCTTCATCCTCTTTCCATAGGAATAATTGCTTGCTGTCATCTGTTTCATAATTTTTCATGCTTTGCTGCAATTTTTTTATATCCTTTTCATCCGGCATGAAGGATAATAATCCCATTGCAATTTTTTCAAAGCTTTTTTTGTACCTAATTAGCATAATGATCCCTCATCAAATGAGAATTATA
Organism: Bacillus sp. FJAT-27916; assembly: GCF_001183965.1. Classification (GTDB taxonomy): domain Bacteria; phylum Bacillota; class Bacilli; order Bacillales; family Pradoshiaceae; genus Pradoshia. Next base: position 1,570,770 of record NZ_LFZV01000001.1, on the reverse strand, counting down.
GAAATAAGTTCTTTTTTTTGCAATCTTCATAATCATACTCGTTTTCACACAGGAATTCAACTGGGTCACTTTCCACCATCTAAACACCCGCTCCGCAGCACCATCTGACTCCCTACTATACCGAATGAACATCCATCTGTAAACCATCTAGTTTATGATTTTTTGCAAAAGCATCTTTCAAAATCAGAAGCTTTTGAGTATAGTATTTTTAGAGTTAGACGAAATTACGCATGTGAGAGGCAGCTCAATGCGGGGCAAAAAATCGTTTCATTCAGCTCGGTGAACGTCCAATCGGACAAGAAAATGAAACCTTTTTGGTCATCATACGTCTAATTCATACAGGAGGTTATTAAACATGAAAAAATGGATTGCACAAATGTTGTCTGCTCTCTTAATAGCAGGTTTTCTTATTCCAAGTATTACTCTCGCTGACCTGCAGCGCGGTGACATGGTTGTCACTCTTGGGGAGAATTTAACCGCTGAGCAGAAAAAATTATTGCTTGCAGAAATGGATGCACCAGATAATGTAGATATCGTAACCGTGACAAACGAAGAAGAGCATAATTATCTTGATGGCAAAGTAGCCAGCCGCCTAATCGGCACAAAAGCCATCTCCTCTTCATCGATTACGATTGCCAAAAGCGGTTCAGGAATCAATGTCAAAACCAAAAATATTACCTGGGTTACAGATGATATGTACAAAAATGCCTTAGCAACTGCTGGTATCAAGGATGCGGACATTTATGTCACAGCCCCATTTGAAGTATCCGGAACAGCGGCATTAACCGGCTTGATCAAAGCCTATGAAGTATCCACCGATACCAAAATTTCTGAGGAGCAAAAGCAGGCAGCCAATGAGGAAATGGTCGAAACCGCTAAGCTCGGCGATGAAATTGGCACAGAGGAAGCAACAACGCTCGTTGAAACCATTAAAGAAGAGATTGCTGCTAACCCGCCGGCAAATGATGAAGAGCTTCGCACCATCATCATCAAAGCAGCTGACCAAATCAATATCAATTTAACAGATGTCCAGATTCAAAGTTTGATGGACCTATTCAACAAATTGCAGGAATTAGGCATCGACTGGGGTGCCGTGAATGATCAGCTGAATGCTGCCAAAGAAAAAGTAAGCAATTACCTGAAATCTGAAGAAGGCCAATCCTTCCTCGATAAACTGAAGGAAGTATTTGCTTCCCTCATCGATGCAATCAAGTCTCTATTCTCTTAAAACTATCCAAGAGCAGTCCCATGAGGGGGCTGCTCTTTTGTAGTGCTTCTTATTTTGCTGTGCCCTATTTAAGGGATTTTCCATACAAATGACAAAGCAGTTACTGGCAGGCTTTCCAAAATGATTGGTACCTATTCCTTACACAATTCCCACAGTGGGGCATTCAACAAAAAAAAGACGCCCGCAAGCTTCTTGCAGGACATCTCCTCTCATCCTCTATTTATATAAAGATAGGTCATTACGAATCAAATCATCCAGGCTTTCCCGTCTTACAACAAGCCTCGATTCGCCATTTTCCACAAAGACAACAGCCGGGCGCTGGATTCGGTTGTAATTATTAGCCATGGAGTAGCCGTAGGCACCTGTACAGAAGACAGCCAGCAGATCTCCATGCTGAATATGGGGAAGCGGCAGGTCCCAAATGAGCATATCTCCACTTTCACAGCATTTACCGGCGATAGCCACCTCCTCTTCCACCTTATCGTTCATCCTGTTAGCGAGTCCCGCCTCATATTTGGCCTGATATAGTGCTGGACGGATATTATCACTCATCCCGCCGTCGACGGCCCAATACGTACGAGTATTCGGCACATGCTTTGTTGAACCGATGCTGTAAATAGTCGTTCCTGCATCACCCACAAGAGAACGTCCCGGCTCAATCCAGATTTCTGGCATGTCCATTCGGTACTGATCAAAATCCTGCTTTACCGCTTTTACAATTTCCTCGACATAAGTGGAAACGGGAATCGGTTGATCCTCCTTCGTATAGCGGATACCGAAGCCTCCGCCCAAGTTAAGCACCTTTGGAGTGAAGCTGTAGCGCTCATGCCAGTTATGAATTTGCTCACTCAGCTTTTGTGCAGCTAATATGAAACCAGTTGTTTCAAAAATTTGCGAGCCAATATGGCAATGCAAGCCCAGCACGTCAAAGCAGTCCTTTGATAAAGCAAGCTGCAAGGCTTCTTCAGCCTGGCCATTCCATAAGTCAAATCCGAATTTTGAATCCTCCTGTCCAGTCAGGATATAGTCATGAGTATGCGCCTCAATTCCCGGTGTTACACGCAGGAGAATCGGACATACCTTGCCTTTCTTTTTACACAGCGCTTCAATTAGGGAAAGCTCATAAAAATTATCCGCCACAATACAGCCGACATTCGCATCAATGGCCATTTCCAGCTCTTCGGGACTCTTATTATTCCCATGTAAATGAATCCGCTCCGGTGGGAATTCGGCCTGTATAGCCGTATAGAGTTCTCCGCTTGAGACAACATCCAGTGATAAACCTTCCTCCCTGGCTAATTGGAACATGGCGATAGAGGAGAATGCTTTGCTAGCGTATGCGACCTGAGCCTTTACACCAGATTTCTTGAATGCTTCCTGAAACATTTTGGCCCGGTCTCTAATCAGGGCAACATCATATATATACAATGGCGTGCCATATTGCTCCGCTAAGGTTACTGTGTCCACTCCGCCAATCTCCAAATGGCCAAGCTCATTCACGCGTCCAGTTCCATAATAATGCATCTTCATCTTTCCCTTCTGTGCAGAAAAACGAAACAAATAGACAGCTGTATATGCTGCCTATTTTTTCGAATTGTTTGATAAATCATACTTTACCACACTAGTGCGCCATCTTCCATTAATATTGGCAAGGGTCTATTTCTTCCGATCAAGCGTATGCAAAATTCGCGGCCTTAAATGACTTCCCGGCACCGGTTTTCTGACCACAATCTGCCATAGTGCTTTTGGGGAAAATGGGATAAACGGCCATAAATACGGAGTAGACAGCGTATTTATATGGCTTAAATAAAGGATGAACAGTGTATTACCGATGATAAACCCTGGGACATGAAACGCGCCTGTCAAGATCAAGAGTACATAACGTACATATTTATTGGCTAGTCCCAGCTCAAGACTCGGTGTTGCAAAGCTTCCAATTGTAGCGATGGAGATATAAAATAATACTTCCGGTACAATCCAGCCGACATCAATCGCAATTTGTCCAATCAACACAGCTGCTATCAAGCCCATGGCCGAGGAGAGCGGTGCAGGTGTGTGTATGGACGCAATGCGCAAGAGCTCAATCCCTATTTCAGCAAAGGCTACCTGCAGCAGAATATGAACATGTATATCCTCATTTGGGCCGATGAACTCCAGTGATTTCGGAAGCAATTGCGGCTCTAGTACAAACAGCAGCCATAAGGGAATGAGAAAGAGAGAAGCAAAGATACCGATAAAGCGAAACCATCTGATAATCGTACCGACAGAAGCTGATTGACGATATTCCTCCGCATGCTGCACATGATGGAAAAAGGTCGTCGGTGCAATCATGATGCTCGGGGAAGTATCAACAAAGATAAGAACATGTCCCTCAAATAGATGATTAGCTCCAACGTCGGCTCTTTCTGTATAGCGAACCAATGGATATGGATTATAATTCTCCTTAACCAAATATTCCTCGACTGTTTTCTCTGCCATCGTCAGCCCATCCGTTTTAATGCTTCCAAGCTCTCGTTTGATGATTTCGACTAAATGAGGATTTGCGATTCCCTCAATATAACCAATCGCAATATCCGTTTTCGACCGCTCTCCGACACGCATGATTTCGAAACGGAGCCGTTCATCTCGGATTCTTCTTCTCGTTAAGGCTGTGTTTACTATTATATTCTCAACATAGCCATCACGCGCGCCCCTTGTGATTCTTTCTGTATCCGGCTCTTGCGGCGTCCTTCCCGGATAACTCCGAACATCGACAATCAACGCTTTCTCGCTTCCATCCACGATGACAGCAATCAAGCCAGAGAGAACCTGATCCACCATTTCATCCATCGTCTGCTTCACTTCAACCGATTGCTGAACAAGCCGGTTCTTCACCAGCTCATATATATCCGCATCCTTAGCCTCGATTTTTTCGAATTCATTGATGCCTAATAAGGTTTCCATAATTTCAATGATGTAAGCTGTATCACATAACCCATTCACATAATAGATTTGAACTGGAACATCTCGAAGGGTGATCTCCCTGACTCCAATATCAAAGCTGACGCCAAGTCCAACATAGTTTTCCATATATTTTTTTACTTTGGCTAAATCCCCTGGTACTTTCATCTTCTTATCTGTCAAGATACCCACTCCGTTCCAAAATCAGTTTTACTGCACTCAAGGTGATTGGGCTCCCAATCTTAATATCATCATACTTTGCCATCTTTCCAATATCGCCGATGCCGACGACAATAGGCGCATCAATGGAGTCGATGCAATAAACCGTATCTCCGTTAATGCGGCCTATATCCATCTCAGGAAGACCAAATTTATCCACACCACGCTCCGTCAGATTGCCTTCACGATCGATGCACACGTCAACCTTCGTCCACTCCGCCTGCCTTGTTTTCGAGGCAACAGCAACAATGCCAAGAAGCTCGATATCGTCATGCTCAGCTACATATTTCATCATCGTCTCGCCAGCTCCTTCCCCAACGAGCCCGCTGTCATCAAACATAACAAGCACTGGGTCATTGGCAGCAGACTTGATGAGTTTTACGAGCTCAGGACCATCCACCTTTGCTGGATTGCCATAAGAGGCAGAGATACAGCGGCCGCCAATCTCTTTTGCCGCATGCTCCACGGCTCGCTTTGCATATTCGTCCCCATCTGTAATCATGATGATTTTTCGTTTCTGTGCCACTTGCGCACCGCCTTTATTCAAGCGTTATTGTGTATAAATAATCCATTGAAATAACGATCCAAGGATTCTTCCCAGCACCAATGCAATTAGTATGTAAACAAGACTGTCCTGCATTCCGATTCTCTTCGCAAGAATTGGAAATACATTCAACACTTCCGTAAGCGCTGCAGCGAGCATTCCATTAAAGATTCCGCTTAATAACCCGAAGCCCGCCAATAATAAAAAGGAAAGGTTCAGCGTGAAATCCCATAAACTAAAAATCGTCCCAATGACGGCACCAAGAATGACAGCCGCCTCATAGAAGTGCACGTATCTGACTGATTTCGTCAATTGAGTCAAGCGTGGAATAACATTCAACACAGTCAAGAAGGCTACATAGCCTGCTCCGACAGATACACCGCCGGAGAATCCGATCAGGATGGCTAAGAGCTTCTCAATCATCATCAAGGAAGGAGGAATACATCTTGTTCTCTCGCATGATTAAATACTGATCGAGTTCTTGCTGATAGTTGAACATTTCCACTTCCATCGGACTTGGTTCATCATTGAATTTCTTCTTGAATATATGGTTAAAGAATAAAACCATACCGAGCCCAAGCCCGAACGAATATGGGATTTGAAAAATGAACGGGTGCTCTGAATGCTCGCCGGTTATCATAAAATACAATCGTTCATGCATCTGCCTCATACTGACATCCTCATGGAAATTCATGATGGCAAACGCCGCTCCGACGAACAGAATCAGCCAAACCACAATGAAACCAATCTTTGATACTTTCTTTTTCTTTCGAACGACTTCAACAATTGTTTGGGAAGGCCCGTACGTGTCCATGGACATGTTCGGGAAATGACGAAATATCGTCTGCAGCACGACGGTTACATCAAGAATGAATACATCCTTATTCTTTGAGAATTCGCCTAACACCAAATTCCCGACCTTCTCAGTTACCTCGTCGGTTCCAATGATATTGGCAATATCCTTCAGCAGGATGGGCTCATTCGGCTTTATCTTCGCCCGATATTTCAGGCGGATATACACACATTCTTCCATGAAAGATTCCATCCCCATTTCTTGGTCCTTGCCATTACTTTTAGTATGGATAGAAAAATCAGGAACATACCAGAAAATCAAAAATGTCACACCGCACAAAAAAACCGCTGGATCAAAGAATCCATGCGGCCGCTCTTTCTTTTATTCAATCATGTATCCATTCGGCTTTTCATCTGCGATAATATCTTCTTCTCAAGCCGCGAAACCTGTACCTGTGAAATGCCCAGCCTCTCCGCTACCTCCGTTTGGGTTTGGTCCTTATAATACCTGAGATAGACGATTAATCTTTCGCGTTCATCAAGCAGGGCAATTGCCTCCTTCAAGGCAATCTTCTCAAACCATTTATTCTCCGAGTGGTCGGCAATTTGATCGAGCAGCGTAATCGGGTCTCCATCATTTTCATACACGGTCTCGTGGATGGATGAAGGAGTCCTGCTCGCTTCCTGCGCCATGATGACTTCCTCTGGAGTCAGCTCAAGATGAGCACTGATTTCCGATATGGTCGGCGTCCTTCCATATACCTTAGACAATTCATCCTTTGCCCTTCGAATCTTATTGGACATCTCCTTTAAGGAACGACTGACCTTGACCGTCCCATCATCACGGATGAAGCGCTGAATTTCTCCGATAATCATTGGAACAGCATAGGTAGAGAACTTAACATTATAGGAAAGATCAAATTTATCCACTGATTTCAGGAGACCAATAGAGCCAATTTGAAATAAATCTTCCGGCTCATAGCCCCGATTGATAAATCTTTGGACAACTGACCATACAAGCCGCATGTTTTTCTGGATGAGTTCGTCTCTTGCCTCTTGGTCACCTTGCTGGCTTTGACGAATAAGTGCTTTTACCTCTTCATCTTTGAGCTGGGCCGTCTTATTAGTCTTTTTGACTTCCACATCCATCGCATTATCTCCTTACTTGATGAAAGCTTTGCTTTTTGATAGATTTTTCATGAGCCTGATGGTTGTTCCTTCGCCCCTGGAGGATTCAATCATGATCTCATCCATGAAATTCTCCATAATGGTAAAGCCCATTCCAGAACGCTCAAGTTCAGGTTTGGTCGTGTAAAGCGGTTGTCTAGCTTCCTCGACATCACGGATGCCGATTCCTTTGTCCTTAATGGACAGCTCTACGGTTTCTTCCTCTAAGTCCATCGAAACAGCAATATAAATAATTCCTTTTGGATCACTTTCGTATCCATGGATAATGGCATTTGTGACGGCCTCTGAAACCACTGTCTTAATCTCGGTCAATTCATCCATCGTCGGATCAAGCTGAGCCACAAAAGAAGCAACCGTGATGCGCGCAAAGGATTCATTCTGGCTTAATGCTGAAAACTCAAGATTCATTGTATTTTTCATCTTGTGATTACCCCCAATCCATGCATGGCCGCTTCTTCAGAAGGCTCAAGCCGGAGTATTTTAAACAGGCCGGACATTTCAAACAAGCGCTCGACAGCAGGTGAGATTGCACATACCACCATCTCTCCTCCATAAGACTGGATTTGTCTATACCTGCCCAAAATAACCCCAAGACCTGAACTATCCATAAACGTCAACTCACCCAAATTCAGAATGATATGCCTGATTCCTTGCGTTTCGATGATTTGTGATGCTTTATTGCGCAAATCCTCCGCTGTATGATGATCAAGCTCACCGGCTAAACGGATGCATAACACATTTTGATTTGTTGCCATATCTACCGTAAGGCTCACTATACTTCTCCCCCTTTTTCAATCGCATAGTGGTGTTTTCGCTATTTAACAGCCCATTTCCTTCCGGAAGACAAAACTAGTGCTAAAACGCATTCATTCGCTTTATTTCTCTTATTCGCGCCCTGCATGTGTAAACATGCCGAAAGAACGCTTATATAGATCAAACCAAGTCGCCCGTTTGACATCTTCTGACGCTATCAGCGGCGTTTCGGATACCACCTTGTCCCCTAAAAGCATTTGGACCTTCCCTAGCTTCTCGCCCTTTGTCACTGGTGCCTGCACATCTTTATTCAAGATAATTTTTGGACGGATATTCAGCTTCTCTTCTCCTTTTTTGCTAAGAAGGGAAACCGGCTCGCTCGTAACTAAGCTGACCTTTTTCTTCTGCCCCTTCTCAAGCGTCAGCATAGCCAGCGGCATATCCTTCTTATAAATTAGCCTTGATTGATACTTTGCAAAGGCATAGTCAAGCATTTGGGTCACCTGAGCGTTCCGCTCCTTCGGGTTGGCTGCCCCAAAGACAACGGCAATGACACGCATATTGTCCTTCTTCGCCGTAGCAGTCAGGCAATATTTCGCCTCATGGGTAAAACCAGTCTTAAGACCATCTACGCCAGGATAGAATTTTACCAGCCGGTTCGTATTCACTAACCAGAACTTCTTGTCTGTGTTCTCACGTAAGTATGACTCATACAGACTCGTAAATTTCGTGATTTCTTCATGCTTTAGAAGTTCCCGTGCCATCACGGACATATCATGGGCCGTTGAATAATGATCCTTTACTGGGAGCCCGGTAGCATTCTGGAATTTGGTATCCTTAAGACCAAGCTCTTTCACCTTCTTATTCATCAACTTCACAAACTCTTCTTCACTGCCTGCTAATTTCTCTGCCATGGCTACCGATGCATCATTACCGGAGCCAATCGCAATTCCACGCAATAATTGCTCCACTGTCATCTCTTCGCCAGGCTCCAAGAAGATTTGCGATCCGCCCATTGATGCAGCATATTCGCTCGTTCGCACCTTCTCGTCCATCGTAATCTGCTTCTTATCCAGCGCCTCCATTATCAAAAGCATGGTCATGATCTTCGTCATGCTCGCCGGGGAAAGCTGTTCATCTTTATTCTTCTCATAAATCACGGAGCCCGTGTTCATTTCAATGAGAATCGCAGACTTGGCATTGGGTGCAAGCTCCGATGTATTTGTTGTTGGTTTCTCTGCGGCCAATGCCGGTCCGGAAACACATAATGTAACTATCCCTATCAATAAAGCTGAAACAAACCGTTTCATGGACAAACCTCCTACTCATGATAAATTCCAGTTTTTCCAAATATTATCCTTTTATACCGGAGCAGAAGGAATTCACTTACAGGAATCATCCACCCGACGTGTGATTACATAGTAGATGAAGGAAATTTAGTGTAGATACCTATTCTTTTGAGAGTTCGAATCATTCGTTTTCTTAAGCTCATTTCGGCATAATAATCTATAAGACTGGAAGAACAGAGGAGACTTGTCATGCATTCAGAATTATTAAAAGAGGAAGCTGCCAGGTTCATTTCCAATTGTTATAAAGAGCTTGGGAAAGAGCAGGAGATCGCGAACCGAATAAAGGAGATTAAGGAGCAAATCAATAAAACGGGTACATATGAGCACACTTTTGAAGAGCTTGTCCATGGAGCGAAGATGGCATGGCGGAATAGCAACCGATGCATTGGCAGATTGTTTTGGAACAGCCTGCATGTCTTTGATGCAAGAGATGCCTTAGACGAAGATATTATTGCGGAAGCCCTCTTCCACCATATCCGCTATGCAACCAATGACGGAAGAATATTGCCGACCATTACCATATTTCACCCCCACCGTGTTCGAATCTTTAATCATCAATTAATTCGGTATGCTGGGTATGAGACAGAATACGGTACCATTGGCGATAAACAATCTATTCCCTTCACGAAGTTTTGCGAACAAATCGGCTGGGAGGGCCAGCAAGGACAGTATGATTTATTGCCTTTAGTATTTTCGATAGATGGATACCCTCCCGTGTGGAAACCAATAAAGAAAGAGCTTGTGAAAGAGGTTGAAATCGAACACCCTGAATTCTCACTCCATCACTTGAACATGAAATGGTACAGTGTTCCAATCATCTCCGATATGCGCTTGGAAATCGGCGGAATCAGCTACCATTGTGCACCATTCAACGGCTGGTATATGGGCACCGAGATTGGCGCACGCAATTTGGCGGATGAAGATCGGTATCATTTTCTGCCTGCAGTAGCAGAATTAATCGGTTTAGATACTTCGATGAACCGATATTTATGGAAGGATAAAGCACTCGTAGAACTGAATATTGCCGTCTTGCATTCTTTCAGGAAAGAAGGTGTTACCATCGTCGACCATCATACGGCCGCCGAACAATTTAAACGATTTGAACAACAGGAAGCAAAGAATGCTCGCAGAGTGACTGGAGATTGGACATGGCTCATTCCGCCATTATCCCCTGCTGCGACACATATTTTCCATCAATCCTATTCGGATGAGATTCAGACACCTAATTATTTTCATCAAGAAGCCCCCTATGAAAAATGGCTTATAGAGGGAATTCATAAATCAGGTGCAGCGAAATCATAAGGAGTCATAGCAAAAGGTCCATCCAATCCGTTTAAATACAAAAAAGGCGCCTGCCATTAATCCTATTTAGGATTTAGCAGACGCCTTGCTTTTTTAGATTTCCATCTCGGCAACAATTCTCTTCACGAAGGAAAGGAAGGTTGCTTTAACTTTTTCAGTTGTTTCAATAACTTCATCATGAGATAAAGGCTGGTCAAGAATACCAGCTGCCATGTTTGTGATGCAGGAAATACCCAGCACCTTCATGCCGCCATGCGCTGCCACAATTACCTCAGGAACTGTGGACATTCCAACAGCGTCCCCGCCTAGGATACGCGCCATGCGAACTTCTGCAGGCGTTTCATAAGTCGGGCCAGTGAAGCCGATATAGACACCTTTTTTCACGTCAATCTGTTCTTTCTTCGCAATATCCTCCGCTAATGCCACAAGCTCTTTTGTGTAAGCACTGGACATATCCGGGAAGCGCGGTCCGAATTCTTTTTCGTTCGGCCCAATCAGCGGGTGTGCACCCATATAATTGATGTGGTCCGTGATAATCATCAAATCGCCCGGCTTGAAGCTTTCGTTTACTCCGCCTGCTGCATTTGTAACAAGGATATGGGACATCCCCATTGCCTTCATGACACGAACCGGGAAGGTTACTTCCTGCATTGTGTAGCCTTCATAATAGTGGAATCTTCCTTGCATCGCCGCAACAGTCTTTCCGCCAAGTGTTCCGATGACAAGCTGGCCTTTATGACCTTCTACCGTGGATACAGGGAAATGTGGAATTTCATTATAAGGAATGGCTACTGGATTTTCGATTTCATCCGCAAGGATTCCTAGTCCAGACCCGAGAATTAAGCCTAATTCCGGCTTTTGCCCGGATTTCTCCAGAATATAAGATGCAGCTTCATTTACCTTTTTTAACATCATCGTCTCTCCTCTAAATTAATTCAGCTCTTTCAGGAAGCTTGTTCCATGCTCAGGCATTTTCACGCCGAAGTTCTCCGCAACCGTTGCACCGATATCGGCAAATGTCATACGAAGCGGAAGTTCTTTGCCTTCCTTGAATTGTTTGGAGTATACCAAGAGCGGTACATACTCTCTCGTGTGGTCTGTACCGGCATGAACTGGGTCATTTCCATGGTCTGCCGTGATGATTAATAAATCGTCATCGCGAAGTTTATCAAGCACTTCCTGCAGGCGGACATCGTACTCTTCCAGTGCTTTACCATAGCCTTGCGGATCGCGTCTGTGACCGAACAGGGCATCGAAATCGACAAGATTCAAGAAGCTTAAGCCTGTGAATTCCATATCAAGCGTCTGCACCTGCTTATCCATTCCGTCCATGTTTGAAGTTGTGCGAAGCGCCTTTGTTACACCTTCACCATCATAAATATCAGCGATTTTCCCAATAGAGATGACATCAAAGCCTGCATCCTTCAATTCATTCATAACTGTACGGCCAAATGGTTTCAGCGCATAGTCATGACGGTTAGGTGTACGTTTGAAGTCGCCTGGTTCGCCAACGAATGGACGGGCGATGACACGTCCTACCATGTATTCATCACGAAGAGTAATCTCTCTTGCGATTTCACAAATTCGGTATAATTCATCAAGCGGCACAATGTCTTCATGCGCAGCAATCTGTAGAACGGAATCAGCAGAAGTGTACACAATCAATGCGCCTGTCTTCACATGCTCTTCCCCAAGCTCAACGAGAATTTCAGTTCCGCTCGCCGGTTTGTTTCCGATAATCTTGCGTCCGCTCTTCTCTTCAAGCTCTTGAATCAATTCAGGCGGGAATCCATCCGGAAATACACGGAAAGGCGTATCAATGCGAAGGCCCATGATCTCCCAGTGACCTGTCATCGTATCTTTTCCATTTGATGCTTCCTGCATTTTTGTATAATAAGCCATTGGCTTTTCAGCTTTTTCAATGCCCTTGATTTCACGAATATTGGAGAGGCCCAATTTCCCCATCACAGGCATATGTAATCCATTCATTCTTTCCGCAATATGACCAAGCGTATCCGCACCTTTATCGCCGAATCTTTCAGCATCTGGTGCTTCGCCAATGCCAACGGAATCCATTACTGTTAAAAACACACGTTTAAACTGCATCGTAATACCTCCAGCTTGCATAATTTCTTCTATTTATAGTTAGGTTACCCCATCTTTCGAGCCATAACCTTCTGTCACCATTTTTTCAAAAGGAACAACGAGGTGTCAGAGGTCTGACATCTTTATTCTACATCAAGTGTCAAGCGTTGCCAATTTAATATTCTGTGTCTATTTCCCATCCATCATTTCTCACTAAAATAGCCGTTATCTTTACTAAGGAAGGAACTTCCGGCTGATTCCTCGAATCTTTTTCTCCCGCATACACATCCTCCCCATTTCCCCTGTCTGCAGCTCTTTAAAGGGAAAAGAGCTATTTAGCCAACCAAAAAATAAAGCCTGATGCAAGTGCTGCCATCAGACCTTGAAACCTCATCATTCTCTTACGCTCTTGGATGAAATTTGCTGTATACATCCTTCAAACGGACATTTGTAACATGTGTATAAATCTGAGTAGTGGAAATATCAGCGTGTCCCAGCATTTCCTGAACAGCCCTGAGATCGGCTCCGTTCATCAGCAAATGGGTCGCAAAGGAATGCCTGAGGGTATGCGGCGTAAGCGGTTTTTGAATATTCGCCGCTTCAGCAAGCCGCTTGATGATCTTCCATAATCCCTGACGCGTGAGACGGCCGCCATGATGGTTTAAGAACAAAGCGTCCGTTTTCTCCTTCTTGTTCATCAGCTCGGGCCGGCCTTCAACTAGGTACGTATGTATAGCCTTAAGCGCCAATTGGCCAACAGGAATAATTCGTTCCTTATTCCCTTTCCCAATGCAGCGGACAAAGCCCATTTCCATATGGACATTATCAATATTTAAATCTATCAATTCACTCACCCGCATACCGGTTGCATAAAGAAGCTCAAGAATGGCCTTATCACGCTTGCCAAATGCATCATTTGTGTCCGGCGCATCAAGCAGTGCCTCCGTTTCCTCAGGACTCAGCACCTTTGGCAGAGACTTTTGCATCTGCGGACTTTCAATATGAACAGATGGGTCTGTCTCAGCCACATGCTCCCGCAGAAGGAACTGATGAAAGGAACGAATCGATGCCGTATGGCGTGCGAGCGTCTTCGGCGATTTGCCGTCATCCTTCAGCTTAGATAGGAACTGAACAATATGTACGCGTGAAACCTCATTCCAATCAGGTATCCCTTGCTTCTTCAGGAATTTACGGTAAGAATCCAAATCACGCTTATAGGACAGTAATGTATTTTTGGCCAGCCCTTTTTCAATCGTTAAGTAATGCATGAAATCCTGCAATTGATCTTCCATCTTCCATTACTCCCCGTTCAAATAAAATAGAAAGAGCCTGTCTTTCCATCCGGTTTCGCCTGTATCGTGAACCGATTGGAAAACCTTTACGGCAGCTCCTTTTGGCTCTTCATAACGATGATAGCCTTCGTATTCCTCATTAAACCAAACGATGGCAAAGTAGAACAAAAGTGTGAAACCAACAAACATAATGAATACCTTGCCTGTTTGCCAAATGAACCCAAACAGCTTCTTCATAATCTCCTCCGGCCTTTTTTATCAATTTATGCCAGAGAAGACAAGTTTTATACATATTCAGGCCGATTAAAAGGATAAAACCTTTCCAGGTAAGCGGAAAGGCTCATTAAACATGTGATTTAGAGGACTCAGATTCCTCTTCCCCTTTTGCCTTCTTCTCAAGACAGCGATGGCAAATACCATGAAAGGTAAGACGGTGGTCCTTAATTTGAAAATGGTATTTCTCTTCAACAACCGCTTCAACATCCCCAAGTAGATCCTCGAGAATCTCGTCAACGGCTCCACATTCAATACATACAAGATGGTGATGGAAATGGGCTGCCCCTTCCTTACGCAGGTCATAACGGGAAACGCCATCACCGAAATTTATCTTATCCACGATTTTCAATTCAGTTAATAATTCAAGTGTTCTATATACAGTTGCCAAGCCAATCTCAGGAGCCTTCTCTTTTACGAGCAGATAAACATCCTCTGCACTTAAATGATCCTCTTCATTCTCGAGCAAGACTCTGACTGTGGCCTCTCGCTGCGGCGTCAGCTTGTAACTTGAAGAATGCAATTGCTTCTTTATTCTATCTATCCTTGATTCCAATCTATTTCCTCCTCGCCGCTTTAAGTCCCCGTGCGGAAACCTGTAAAAAAATTTTGGTAAAGCACATAAAGCGAGCTTTCAGTCCTTCTTATAGTATAACAAAAATACTGGTTGATTAAAATATAATAATTATAAACAATAAACAATAATTAGTCTAATTTTATAATCATTCTCAATTAAATCCATCTATCACAAGCTTCATGAATCCAGGTGACAGGAATGCTTCAATCAATCCCGCCACAATCACTCCGCCCATGACAACAGCCAAAAAGAAGGTATACTGCATAAGCAGCGGCTTTATTGGCTCCCGTCCCGTCTTAAAGAACTGTCTTCTGATCATTTTGATACAAATAATCACCGCACAGGAAGCAAGCAAGATGGTCGATGGAACGAGAATTATATTCTGAGGCAAAACAGAGACAGCCGCAAGTAAAAAGCCGTGCCAACCTGCCTGATTGACAAGAAACCCGACAGTAAACCCGATAACAATCCCCTTAACGAACAGTAAAATGAGAATAATTGGCAGACCGATAATGGAGATTCCAAGAATCCACATGAGGATAAAATACTTTGCATTCTCCTTCACACTGTAGAAGAACATTTCACCGGAAGCGGATACCTTGCCTTGCTTAAGCTCCCCAAAAAACTGTGACAAATAGTAAAAGAGGTCCTCTTTCTGAATGAGTGACAGGCTGTTCACAATAACTGCTCCAAACACAATCCCCATCATAAATAGCACCGTCACAAAGATAAAGATAGACCGATAATCTTTTAATGTAATGAATACCGCTCTCCGGTAATAGCTCTTCTTCACGTAGACCCAGCTCCCTTTCGCTCGATTACTAGATTCTATGTTTTTAGAAGGCTATGTATTCTAGTAAATTTTAAAAGATAGTAGTCAGAATATATGGTATAATCTGTTTACTTTTACGAATGATGCCGGGTAATGCCGGCACGAGCAGGGGGAGAAAAAAATGAATCCAATCTTAGTGGACATTCCAGAAAGAATAGAAGGAGAGCGAATCTATCTTCGCACATGCAAGCCGGGCGACGGTCCTATGATCTATGAGGCCGTGATGGCATCGCTGGAGGAGCTGAAGCCTTGGATGCCATGGGCAAATATGACACAGGCGGAGGAATTGACAGAAGCCAATGTCCGCGAATCATTTGCCAACTTCATCCTGCGCAAGGACCTCAGGCTCAATATTATGCGAAAAGCAGACGACGCCTTCCTTGGCTCAACAGGCCTGCACCGCATTGACTGGGATACGCGGAAGTTTGAAATAGGCTATTGGGTAGATAGCCGCTATGCAAAGAACGGCTATGTAACAGAAGCTGTCAATCTGCTCACCTGCTTTGCCTTTGATGAACTGAACGCCAATCGGATTGAGATTCGAGTGGATACAAAGAACACGGCATCCCGCCGCATTCCAGAAAATAACGGATTTACCCTTGAAGGAATCCTGCGTCACGACAGCTATGATTCGCCAGGCACCGCCCTTAGGAGCACATGCGTTTATTCCAAGATTCGTTAAATCAATGGGCGCTCCCATAGCGCCCATTCTTTATTTAACCTCGTAGGAAAGCTCCACAAATTGATTGAACGGTCTTACCCGCTTCAGGACAAGAGCCGTTTCTACATCACCTTTTCCAAAAAGCGGCGTCCCCTTTCCAAGTATGACAGGAGCAATGGTCAAGATGAGCTCATCCACAAGATTCTCCTTCAAGAAATCATGCAGCAGCTCTCCGCCTCCCATGAGCCAAATGACTTTTCCCTCCTCACCCTTCAGCTTCTTTACCAGCTGAGCAGGCGGTTCATTCACAAAGTTCACGTATTCGGTATTTGCTTTAGCAGAACGCGTAAACACAAAGCAGTCCTTGCCCTTATAAGGAAATTCTTCCTTCTCATACTTCATGATCCAGTCGTACGTTTTCCTGCCCATGAGAATCGTATCCACAGTATCGTAGAATTCACCGATTCCATTATCCCCTTCACCTTCCACCTGAAAGAGCCATTCTAAAGATTCATTCTCTCCTGTAATATAGCCGTCCAAGCTTGTCGCAATAAATACGGTGCATTTTCGTTTTTCTTTCAATTATGTATCCTCCTTGTCATTATGAACTCATCGGCTCAACCACCCAGAGCTTATATCCATCCGGGTCAGCAATCACTGCTTCCTTTACGCCCCATTCACGAATGATCGGCTCTTGTACAATCCTTCCACCTGCCCCTTTGATAGCCGCTATAGCTGCCTCAGCATCATCCACCTGAAAATCCAATCCGATTCCATAGTCTGCCGGCTCGGGCTCGGCTGTGCTATGCAGCATCAAGCTTACCCTTTCTTTTCCTGTCCCTATCGAGAAATAGGCCATCCCTTCCTCCTCCTGTTCCAGCGCAAGGCCAAGTACATCCCGGTAGAAACGGATAGAACGCTCCAATTCCTTTACATGCACGACAATCATATTCATCTTTTTAATGACAAATTCCTTCAAAGAAATCCCCTCATTTCATTTCTATCATACTCTTATACTGTTCTACCAATATCGGATATTTCCTCCTCTAAACGACATGCAATCTGATCATAGAAAAATGGTATAATAGTCATAAATTTCGAATCATCGTCATCATTTATAAAGGAGGCGAAATCATGAGAATAGAGACGGAAAGACTCATCCTCAAACCCGTTTCTGTCCAAATGAACGAAACGGCTTTGAAGCAAGGGTACAACAGCGGTTCACATATCGACTTATACTTAGGAGAGCTGGAAAAGGACCAAAGCCAGCAGAATTGGGGGCCATGGTTTGTCATGCTGAAAGAAAACGACCAAATCATTGGAGATATTGGATTCAAGGGACGCCCCGCTGAAGACCGTATGGCCGAAATTGGCTATGGCTTTGTTGAAGAACACCGGAATCAAGGTTTTGCGACCGAGTCTGCCCGCGCCTTGATTGATTGGGCATTCAAAACGAATGAAGTTCAATTCCTCGTTGCCGAAACAGCTAATAACAACCTCGCTTCCATTCGGGTACTTGAAAAGCTTGGAATGGAAAGAATCTATGAGGCAAATGGAATGATTTATTGGCAATTGCTGAAAGAGGGTATACATAAAGGCCTCATCATTCAAGATGATCAAGTTGTGGAAAAGGAGCTGTAGTAAGGCTCCTTTTGCCTATTTTAATAGCAGGCTCTGTGCAAGCAAATCTAGTATAATGACCTTAATTGAATGGAGGTTTGTTCAATGTCACGCATTCAATTTTTAGCCTCGTCCAGGCCATTAAATATCCTTGAGGAAATAGCGGAATATAATGATAAAGATTCGTATGATTCAGATATGTATTTTTCCGTGCACGATACAGATGAATACTGGTACGATATTCTGAAGCCCATTATCACCATGCCTTATATATACGAGGCTCATGGTCTGGATCAGCCCTATTTCTTCGTTTATTTAGAAAAATACATGGAGCTAGGCGATGTTTTCGAGCTATATGAGATACCTGTTCAGCATTGGTATGAAGAATCTATCCAGCGTGTTCTTGAAAAACCAGAGCCAATATTAATCAACATTGGCCAATACACCTACCAAAATCAAATTGGAACGTATCAGCTTAACGCTAAAAAATGGGCAGAAGAACTCAGCCATCGAACAATCGTTACGGAATTTGGGGTAACCACTATTGTGAAATATGACTAATGCTAGATCCATAAAAACTGAAAAAGTCAGCAGAATCCGCATGAAAAGGTATGTTCATAAATCTAATCATTGAGATTCATGTTTTCTTTATGCTTACACTGCCTTCTTGATTCTTCTCTTCATCCCAAACAACATGAATTTCAAAGGTTCCATCTTCAAAAAACAAAGGGAATCGCCTTTTGATTGAGGGCTGCATCGGGAGATTGACCGCTTCATCCTTGTGAATCCAAACCGGCTTGCCTTCGCGCGAATCTTTCAGAAGTGTCCCGCTATAGTTCTTCGTTAAATAGTTGAAAATCATGTACCGATCATTTTTTGCTGGATTCACGTACTCATAGATCCCTTTGTATTGGAGATGGCTCACTTCCAGCCCCGTTTCTTCCTTCACCTCTCGAATGGCTGCTTCTGTTAAGCTTTCAGGAAACTCTACTTTCCCACCCGGAGGGATAAACCCTTTAAAATCATCATGCTGCCTGTCGAGCAGCAACACATAGTCTCCCTTTTGAACCATGCAGACCGTCCAGAATTGAACATTTATCTCCAACCCATACATCCCCTTTACATAAAAAAGGTTCAATCCAAAAGAATTGAACCTCCAAAGCATTCGTTATTCATGAATCACTTTACCGTATATACCGCCACCGCCTTTTTGCAAAGCGAGACGGCCTTCCCTTGCCTGCTGAATCAGTCTGGCTATCTTCTCCGGCACGACCTCTGACAGCTCCTCAAAGGCGGCTTCATGGATGACTGCCATTTCTGACCCAAAGCGGGCAATGAGCTTATCCAGCGTTTTCGGCCCAAGTCCCGGCAGGAACTCAAGCGGGATGTGATGAATATAAGGCGGCCGATTTACTGCAGCCTCCTCCCCATCTCGGTCCGAAAGCTCCCGAATCCGCTCAGCCACCCCTTTTGTCACTTGCGTGGAGCCGCAATACGGGCATCTAGCCTGATAGGCTTCAAGCGTTTCCCCGCAATTCTCGCAAACCGTTTCATGGTATTTCCCGAGATAAGGGTTCAATCCGTAGTTAGCAACAATCCTGCGGCCATCTTCCCCGCGAAGCGCCTTTACCCATTCGTCAAAGCTTGGCTTTTCCAAGAGCAGCTGCTGATATTCCCGTGCAAGCTTCGGCAAGGAATGGGCATCACTATTCGTCAAGAAAGGATAGGCATCAAGCTCACTTAAATGGGAGGCCATAGCCGTATCTGCGCTAAGGCCTAATTCAACCGCATCAATAAGTTCAGGACGAAAGATCTCTGTGAGTGATTGATGGACACCTTTACCGAACATGCTTTTATGCGGCGTGAAGATATGAGCCGGGATGAACAGGCCGCCGAGCTCTTTCACCTTCTCCTGCAGGACGGTTCCCCGCTCATAGATTCGCTGCGAGCTGAGCGTAATGTTCTTCACTCTCTCAGAGAACCAGTTCGAGAAAAGCTCCATTTGTGCCAGATTCGAGAAGAAGGCAAGCACATGAACCGGCCCCTTGCAATGTTCATCATTGATTTCAATCTCGCTTCCCGGAATTAATACCGTTCCGTCCTTATAGCGCAGGCCTCCTTCTGGAAGCTCAGCCAATTCCCCTTTTTGAATAAGCAGTCTCAGCTCTTCAATGACCTCCGGAACATGGCAATCAATTACCCCGACCATATCAAGCCCCTTCTTGTTAGCCGCATAATCCAAGATGCTTTCAATCGTTAACGAGCGTGCACCAGTGATTTTAACCGGACGGCCGCTCATCGTTCTCCCCACATGTATGTGAAAATCCCCGTAATAAATGTTCATTACTTCGATAGCGCCTCTTGCAATTGCAAGTATTGAATAGCGTACGCCGTCTTCGCGTCTTGAATTCTCTCTTCCTTAATGAGCTCAAGCGCCTCCTCAAGCGTAACCTCCATCAAGTCTACGAATTCATCTTCATCAAGGCCCTTTGCATTCTCTTTCTTCTTCAAGCCCTTCGCCACATAAATATGTATAATTTCATCCGCAAATCCAGGGGATGTGTACAGGGAAATCAGCTTATCCATGGATTCACACTCATAGCCGGTCTCCTCTTCCATCTCGCGCATCGCACAAGCGAGCGGCTCTTCACCCTCATCTAATTTTCCGGCCGGGATTTCCACAAGCGGTTTTTCCATTGGCTTACGGTATTGCTCTACTAGAACAATTTTATTGTCATCCGTCACCATGATAATCGCCACAGCCCCTGGATGCTTAATTAATTCTCTCGTAGAAGTCTTGCCATTTGGCAAAAGGACCTCATCGACACGGACATCCAAGATGCGTCCCTTGAAGATTGGCTTTGTGCTGACGGTTTTTTCTTCATATTTGTACATACTGATTCTCTCTCCTTTTTGGTCTAACAAGTGCATTTGTTCATATATTCTACCATATAGCATGTCCAAAGGGGTGGGACAATGAGAGTGAAAATTAGTGGAAATCAAATAATTATGAGCGGGAAAGCCTGGGAGGTACGGGCAAAGCTGCGGGAATACAGCCAGAAATATGTCTATGTTCTTGACATGATACGCGATGCTCAACGTATAAAATGACGGATTGCACTCCTTTCGTTACAATAGAAGCAATGACAACGATTGAAGGAGTGATTTCATGAATAAACGGCAATTGGGTCAATCCGGCCTATATGTCTCTGAAATGGGACTTGGCTGCATGTCACTTGGAACAGACGAAAAGAAAGCTGCCTCCATTCTCAGCGAGGCGCTTGATTCAGGCATTAATTATTTCGACACAGCTGACCTGTATGATTTTGGTGTCAACGAGGAAATCGTCGGTAAGGTCTTAAAGCCGCACCGAAATGATATCATCCTCGCGACAAAAGCCGGAAACCGCTGGAACGAGGAAAAAACAAGCTGGAGCTGGGATCCTTCAAAAGCCTATATTAAACAAGCGGTCAAGGACAGCCTCCGCCGGCTGCAAACCGATTATATCGATCTGTACCAGCTTCACGGGGGAACATTAGATGACCCAATCGATGAAACGATTGAAGCATTCGAGGAATTAAAGCAGGAGGGACTCATTCGGGCATACGGCATTTCCTCCATTCGCCCGAATGTCATTCACGAATATGTACAACGTTCCGGCATCGTCTCAAACATGATGCAATACAGCCTTCTTGACAGGCGACCGGAGGAATGGTTCTCACTGCTCGAGGAGCATCATGTCAGCGTGATTGCTAGAGGTCCGCTTGCCAAGGGACTTTTATCCGAGAAAATGCTCGCCAAGGCCTCTTCTAAAGTGCGTGAAGAAGGCTATCTTGATTATTCTTATCAAGAGCTTGAGGAGCTTCTTTCATCCATTAAAGAAACACTGGCAGAGCGCACGATGAACGAGATTGCCTTCCAGTACGTGCTCTCTTCACCAGCGGTCGCAGCCGTCATCCCTGGGGCCAGCAGTCCAGAACAGCTCTGTGAAAATGCGGCCGCCATTAAAAGCAAACCATTGAGCGAGAAAGAAATTGGTCTGCTCCGCTCCCTTACAAAGATGAGCAAATATGAAGCCCATCGCGTCTAATACGCAGAGGCTGGAACATAACTAAATTTGCTGTGTCCAAAACATTAAACCAACTAAAAAAAGCCGAACTATTATGAATCATGCTTAAACAGCACCTATAATAGTTTGGCTTTTTATTGTCCCAGCCTCTTATTTATACATAAAACAGCCAGTCGAAATCCTCCCGATGCAAATCCTGATAGAAATAATCATTTGTCTGCGGATCATACACATATTCCTGCTTCCACTCATCCAAATGATTCATAATCGACCTCATCGCCAGCAGGAATTCATGCGCTTCCTTATTCGTCATGACCGGGTGCATGGAAAAGCGAATCCAGCCGGGTTTTACCGATAAATCTCCTGCCTCCACAGCCTCCATAATCTCATTCGATTGTTCCTTAGAAATATTAAGCAGGCAATGTCCGTATGTCCCTGCACAGGAGCAGCCTCCGCGAACCTGGATACCAAAGCGGTCGTTGAGCAGCTTCACGATTAAATTATAATGGACGCCCGGAACCATGAAAGAAATAATACCTAACCGGTCCTCCTCCTGCCCTTCAAGCACATGGATTCCCTTAATTGCCTTTAAGCCAGGCAGAATGACCTTTATCAATTCCTTCTCCCGAGCGAGCATCTTCTCAACCCCCATCTCTTCCTTGAGTCTAATGCATAATGCGGCTCTGATGCCCTGCAGGATTCCTGGTGTCCCGCCGTCTTCCCTGACCTCAATCTCATCGTAATAGCTATGTTCCCCCCACGGATTCGTCCATTTCACTGTACCCCCGCCAGGATGGTCTGGTATTTGGTTATGATACAAGGATTGATTCAATACCATCACGCCGCTCGTCCCTGGTCCGCCGAGAAACTTATGGGGAGAAAACACAATTGCATCCAGCGCCTCAAGCGGGTCGCCGGGATTCATATCCATCTTTACATATGGAGCGGATGCTGCGAAATCAACCAGACAGATGCCATCATGCTCATGCATGATACGGGCAAGCTGGTGATACGGTGTCATCAAGCCGGTCACGTTCGAGCAAGCGGTGAACGCGCCAATCCTCAGCGGCCGCTCTTTGTAGAACGGAAGCAGCTCTTCTAATGCAGCGGGGTCAATCTCTCCGTTCGCCCCCTGCGGAAGGACAACCACATCACAAACCGTTTCAAGCCATGATGTGTGATTAGAATGGTGCTCCCTATGCGTGATAAACACAACCGGCCGGTCCTCACAAGCCAGCTGTACCTGCGGCATCCATGCCTCTGGAATGCGCAACCCAAGCATCCGCTGCAGCTTATTGATCACAGAGGTCATTCCAAATCCGTCGAAAATAAGTGCATCTGTTTCAGATGCGTTGACATGCTGCTTGATAATCTTTTTCGCATGATGATACGCATTCGTCATAAACGAACCCGTCTCATTAGACTCCGTATGTGTATTCGCCATGAAAGGCGCAAACTCTTCAAGGATCTTCGCTTCAATCGGCCGATATAGACGGCCGCTCGCCGTCCAATCCGCATACATTATCGGCATTTCCCCATAAGGCGATTGAAACGTCTGATTGATGCCGACAATCCCTTTCCTATACACCGAGAAATGCTGTTCCAGCTCACTAAACCATTCTACTGTCTTATTCCCAATTCGGGCCGAGAGCACCATCTTTTTCACCTTCAATCCACAATCAGTCATTGACAGTATATGTGCGGATGGGGAAAATGACATTGTCATGAAAAGGAGGCGTGCAGAAAGGTTTTTGAGCAAAAACTTCGACTAAAACCACGCTCAGCTTGTTTGTTTTGACTCTTGAAGGGTGGAGGAGCTCTCATCTTTGAGCGAATTTATTGCGAATTCTCGGTTTAAGGGCGAACGGCAAAATTTATTGGCGAAAGAAATAGCTTATGGGCGGAATTTCTGCGGTATGGGCGGTTCTTTCTCTATATGGGCGAAAATTTTAACGTATGAGCGATTCCAGTCTCGCATTAAAAACAGTAAAGAGACGAAGAATTCCTTTCCCCGTCTCTTCCTATTGCTCATCCCTTGAACTTCTTCCAGTTCAGGTCGCTTTCATTTAACAGCTCTTCAAAGCTTTTGTTCTTTTCTCTGCGCTTGCGCTCTTCACGCTTCTGTCGCTCCGCCTCTTCCTGGCGTTTCTTTTCAGCCTCTTCCCATTCACCCTTCTTCTGACGCAGTTTCCCTAATACATCATCATTGAGCAGGTCGCCAAGATGAAGGCTCGTATCCTCTTGTTTGGCAGCCGGTTTTCGCTGCGATTGTTTTTTTCTTGCCATAATGCTGTTCTTACTCCTTTTTTCTTACAGTATATCATTCTATGCCTTGTTATTTTATCAGATTGGACCGCACGTTAAAACTCCTTATTCATATAGATAAGGTATGAATAATTAAAGGAGATGAACAGCGGATGGGCAGGGAATTTGATCGATTATTTGATGAGTGGGCACCTACCTATGACGAGACAGTTTCAGGCGTTGACCCTGAGTATGCAGAAGTGTTCATGCATTATGAGGATATCTTGAATGCCGTCAGCTCGAGGTCAAGCGGCCACGTTCTTGAGTATGGTGTGGGCACCGGCAATTTGACTGAAAAGCTATTAAAGAAAGCAGAGCTGATTACGGGTGTGGAGCCTTCTGCTGTGATGCGGAAGATTGCCAGCACTAAATTACCTTCTGTTCCTGTCATAGACGGCGATTTCTTGCATATCCCTCAAACAGACCAGCCAATAGACACCATTGTAAGTACTTATGCCTTTCATCACTTAACAGACGACGAGAAGGAGCAGGCCATCGCCCTTTACTCATCGGTATTGGCACCAGGCGGGAAAATCATCTTCGCCGATACGATGTTCCCATCCAAGGAAGCCCTGCTTAAAACCATTCATAAAGCAGACGCGGTTCATTACGATAGACTGGCCGAGGATTTGCGAACAGAATATTATACGACGATTCCTTTTCTGCAATCTGTGCTGGAAAAGCATCATTTCCGCGCTACCTTCCAGCAGCTCAATCCATTCGTCTGGCTGATGGAAGCGGTCAAACAATCATAAACTGTTCACTTAGATTCCTTTCTTTTCATTCTCATCTTCAGTTTGATTATTTTCTTTCTCTTAAGGAATGATAAACTATTGCTATATAGAAAGAATCGGAGGGATCTCATATGAAGAAAAAGAAAAAGTGGCTCGCTCTTGCGGGAGGAGTCGCTGCTTACATAACCGGGGTTGGTCTCTTCGCCTCCAGCCAAATCATGTACATGAAGAAAAAAGAGATTGATTTCGTTTTAGACCGGGAAGTACAGGCTGGCCGCTATGACCCAGAGACATTCAAAAACATCCCTCAGGAGGAAAAATGGATTCAATCGAAGCATGGCTATCGCCTGCACACCCTCTTCGCCGAACCAAATCCAGGTTCGAAAAAGTGGATGATTTTCGTTCACGGCATCACCGAGAATAAATATAACTCGATTCGCTTCCTTCGCCTATTCACGAAAAGAGGCTTCAATGCCGTGATTTATGACCACCGCCGCCACGGCCAGTCAGAAGGAAAGACGAGCAGCTATGGCTTTTATGAAAAGGATGACCTTCAGTCAGTCATCCAACAGTTAAAGGCAGATAAAGGAGACGATATCCTTATCGGGATTCACGGTGAATCAATGGGTGCCGCCACCCTCCTGCTATATGGAGGAATGAAACCAAAGGGAGCTGATTTCTACATAGCTGATTGCCCGTTCTCCGAATTCTCCGAACAGGTCGCCCATTTAATTAAACGGAATTACCATCTGCCGAAATGGATGATTCTTCCCTTTGGCGATTGGTGGCTGAAACGGCGGGACGGCTATTCCTTAAAGGAAGTGTCTCCGTTAAAGGCAGTCGAAAATATTGACGAGCCTGTCCTATTTATCCACACCTTAGAGGATACCTTTATTCCGCCCACTATGAGTGAGGAGCTTTACGAGCACAAAAAAGGGCCTAAGCAATTAGTCCTTCTCGAGAAGGGCGCCCATGCTCAAGCCTTCAACACCAATCCAGAGGAGTACGAAAAAGCGATAGACTCCTTTTTGGATACATATGTCCCCCGCGCCTAGTGTGCGGGTTTCCTTATTTCCTTTTTTGCCCCTGTAATCGATAAGAACACAATAAAGAAAATCATAAGGGCTATGCCTGCTAATTGCCACACCCGTATGATTGTTCCGAACCAACAGACAGAGATCAACATGGAGGTTAACGGTTCAACGCTTGATAATACACTCGTTTCCACAGCCGAAATATAATGTAAGCTCATTAAAAACAGGACAAACGCAGTTGTACTAAGAAAGACTAACGCAAGCATCATCAAGAGAATCACCGGCTCCTTTAATAGCTGCCATTCATCCGATGTCCAAATACGACCGATGAAGGCTAGAACCGCACCTCCTATAACCATCCCCCAAGCAACGATTTGCAGTACACCCCATTTTGCCATAAGCCGCTTCGGATATAAGGTGTAAAACGCATAGGCAAGCCCGAGCACAACTCCCCATATCAAAGCTGTTTTACTCACTAGCAGCGATGACAGCGACCCATTCGTTAATAGTAAAAACAATCCGAATAGCGTTCCCGCAATCCCAATCACCTGATTTTTTTGAGGCCATGCTTTATAAGCAGCCGATAGATAGACGATAATAAAAATCGGCGCTAAAAATTGCAATAAAGTCGCAACAATAGCGTTACTTTCATCGATTGTACGAACAAAGGAGTAACTGAAAAGAGCCATACCAAGAACAGCAAATAAAAGCAGCTGCAAACGCCACGTTCGTTCCTTCCAGATCGCCAAAACCGATTTCCTTTGAACATGCATTACCGTTAAAATAATTATTCCCGCAGTCATTAATCGAATGGAAAGCATAAATATAACCGTCATTTCGGTATTATGCAGCAGCCATTCCATCATTGGACCCGTCGCTCCCCAAAACACCGAGCCAATGACAATCATCAAAATTCCTTTTAAACGTTCCACCAAAATCATCCTTCACCTATGTACAATCAAACCTATGCTGACAATACTCTCAGCGGAGAATATTATAGCATGATAAAAAAAGACAACCTAGCAGTCTTTTTAATAATTTTGGATGGATGAATGGTGTTTCAAACCAATATATAGCTAAATGCCCTATTCTTTGGTTTCGTGATTACACCCTTATCTATCAGACTATCTGTTATATATGTATAAAGAAAGTGATAATACCAAATGAAATATTCTTCAAAGGTAGTTTTGTTCTCGTACGTCGATAGATTGTGCGCTTCAATAAGCGCCGTTCTTTCCTTTTCCAACACGTGAATTAAATCCTCTGTTAGAATACGAGCCACATTGATCAATAATTTATAATCTTCATTTGTTATAAGAGGGACCATTACATGATCATTCATCAGATGAATTTTTTCCATTCCCTTTGTCATAATTGAATCATTCTCGACTCCGGTTCTTATCCTCTTGATTAATTGACCTTCGTTTGAGATATGCAGCTCACTTTTTATTTCTTCCTCATTCATCGTAATAAAATTCTTCGTACTATACCGGTCATTCCCATACATACATAAAGAAAAGTCACCGAAACCTTTACAATGATTCCCATAGATTCCGAAGGGTTCTTTTACAGCCGATGTTTTTTGCATTAACGAAAAATAATACCTGCTGCCATTTCGGCTTGGACGCTCACTTTGCAAAAAGTATTTCTCTACATAATCAATTTGGATAAAGTCTAGCATAACTCCGCTAATAATAAAGAAAGATAGCTCCTCAAATTGATAGGCGGCCAATGATTCTATTAGGCCTGTCTTTGTCCGAATTTCATCAAGATGATCAACTATTAATTTCTCTATCTTGCTGCCCGCCACTTTGCTGAGTCGATAAAATTCATCGCCTTCTTTTTGGGTAATGCAAGGAAAGGATAATACATATTCTCTCCCCTCTTCCTTAATAAGCCCTTCTCTCACCAGTTCATCTATTCTTAATTCAAACTCTCGCTCACTAATACCTAAATGACTCATTATTTCTTCTTTCTGAATTTGATGATGCAATAAGACAAAGAGTTTATTAAGATAACCGTCAGAAAAATCGACCGATGGAAAATGATTGCCTTTAGAAATGATTTTATTTTCAAAATCACCAGCTGATATAAAGTTATACAATTTACTCACTTTCAGTCCCCTTTAATAAATTCAATCGAACCCGTACACTTCGAAGAATCCGATTATACCGCCTGATAGCCACTCGGAAGACTACTAAAACCTTACAAAACATAAATCAATCCAGCCACACCAAAAGAAACCAGCCCAACCAAACCGGAAATCATCGCTGTCTTTAAGCGGAAATTTCGTTCTTCTTTCGTTTCAACATGAAAATTTGCCCTATATTGCCGTCCATCCGTCCACGCTCCTATCGAAATACCCGAAATGAAGAAACCGATGGCACCAATAATCAAGAACACTGTCAATGGTTTGCCCCCTTACCGCTAATAAAGCCGCAAACATCTAATCTTCCTTGTTTGCGGCTTCCTGAGTATCCTATTCCTCTATCTTATTCATCGAGGTCTTCAATGCCCCCTGCTGGTCAAGATAAATATCCAAGAATGTTCCATCTGTAAATTTCATCACGACCGCCATATCTGTCACTACGATTTCTTCGACCGTGCGCCCTTGTATTTTTTCGGGCGTCACCTGGAACCTATTCATTTCCATGATTACAATCCCTTTCCCTTGAGCTTATCCTCATTTGCGCTAGTATAAATCGGCCACCACCAAAACTTCGCTCCTTGGCAAACGACAAAACGATCAACCCACAATTCAAAGTTAGATTCCAGTGGTCTCGCTTCATCAAATTGGTCGATATGTCCTTTCCAAAAGAGGTAGTTCCCCTCATTTTGTGAAATACATGTTGAATGGATGACGATATTATCTTGATAAATATAGGCGATATCATAACAGCCCTCATATTCATCATAGCCTTGATTGCGTTTAAGAATCTCTTCTAGGCTGTACAAATCTATCTCGCCTCCGTATTCCACATCGTCAAACAAAGAGCATCCATTCGTGATTTTTAAGAATTCTTTATAATCCTTCGGCAGAATAAACTCTGTCTCCTGCTCAAAATGCGCTATTTCTGCATCGGTTGCCGGCGGATTGAATGTGCATGTGGCGTTGTATAAATACCCTTCTTCCGTTTGCATTTGGATGATGTTCCCGTCATCAAATCTCTTCTTTAAAGAATAGATTGTCTGCTTCACCCTATCCCCCGGCTTTTTCATTTACACATTCACCTTCCGCCCAGCATGCTCCTCCATAAACGCCAGGATCCGTCTGAAGACGGCTATCTCGTTTTCTTTCTTCGCAAATCCATGCCCCTCATCCTCCATGACGATGTAGGTAATGTCTCGGCCCTTTTCTTTCAGTGCTTCGACGATTTGGTCGGATTCAGCCTGAACGACACGCGGGTCATTCGCTCCTTGCACAACGAGCATTGGCTTCGTCATTTGGTCAACATAGGTGCTTGGGGAGTATTCTATCAGCTTCTCACGGTCTTTTTCCGGATGTCCTACCCATGCATCCATGACAGGCTTCCAATCTTCAGGGACAGAGCTGATGAAGGAGAATAGATTGGACGGCCCGCATACATCAATGACGGCCTTGAAATAATCAGCATGACGCCCGTGTAAGAGCAAGCTCATATAACCGCCATAGCTTCCACCCATCACGATAAATTCACCTTTCGATCCATAGCCCTGTTCGATGAGCCAATCAAGGCCGGCAATATGATCGAGGCGAGGTCCTGCTCCCCATGCCCGTTCAACCATTTTGGTAAAAGCTAAACCATATCCAGTGGAGCCGCGGAAATTCGGTGCGAAGATGCTATAGCCATTGCTTAAGAAATATTGGAAGATAGCATTAAATGATTTTCGTTCTGCGTGCTGCGGTCCCCCGTGCGGCCACAGGATAATTTCTCCTTTATCATGCTCTTCCTTCGGCTGATAAAATAAAGCCTCTATCTCCAATCCATCAAAGGATGGATAGGTCACGACCTTCGGAGCGATAAAATCCTCCTCTGCCACGCCGGCCATCTTGTTTCGAGTAAGCTGCACCCATTCCCCTTGCTCACGTTTATAAATGTTTCCGAGCTTTGTTGAGCCTCGGCCCAAAAGATAAAGGCTGCCTGACTTAGCGACGACTAGCTTCCCAATCAAATCACATGGAATCTCTATTCTCTCCCATGTGCCATCCTCTAAATGATAGGCATACAGTCTATCCTCCACGCCCTTTTCAGCTACGATATAAAGGATTTGGTTTTCCTTATCATACGTCAGAGTCGTGAATCCCTCTTTTGAGACTTCCTTCACCTTCGTAAATGTCTTTGTCTCTAGATCAAATTTGGCAAGGTACGAGAAATCTGCCTCATAGTCTGTTACGAGATAGACTTCTGTCGGTAAGACAAGCACAGCAAAGCTAACGGTATGTTCTTGATCGGTTGGAGGCGTCAATAAAATCTCTTCATCCCCAACCTTTGCATAGTAAAGAGAATTTGTATTGGTGAAGTGCTTGGAATAAAGGATGGTTGTTTCATCCTCACTCACTTCAGCTATGTATGTAGCACCGCCGCTTCCCTCAAGCACGGTCGTCTCCTCGCCGGTACGGAGGTCTAAACAATAGCTGTTAAGGTAGCTCGGATTTCCTTTCGAGGAGGTATAGTATAGACGCTCCCCATCCTTGGATAATAGCGGATTGAAATTACGGGTGCTTTCCTGATAGACGACTTGCTTTAATGCTCCACCATGCGGCTTAAGCGCATAAAACTGGGTATTCTCATCACCATCCTGATCAAAGCCGGCAATTACGAATCTGCCTTCTTTGTCATACAGCAAACCTTCACTTGGCTGATCATTAAATGTCAGCCGGTACGGAAATGCATTCGGTAAATCCATGCCCCAAAGATTGTATTTCCCGCTGAAGTTTGAACAGAACAAGAGCTGTTTTTCATCTGGACTGACAGCAAAATCGATAATCGATATAGACTGAAGCAATTCTTCTACATCTGGCTTTGGAAATGTGAACATATAATTCCCCCTCATCCTTTTCCTTACATCATATCAAAATCCCCTAAATATTTACTTATATTTTTTAGAATTTTCTAATCTTTTTTGTTACTAGTTAAACCTGGTTAAAAAGGGGCGTTAGATGGACATTCTTTTCCTCCCGCCCATAAACTGACATTATTCTCTCCAACTAAACGTTTAGTTCCGTCGTTTCTTGATGCAATCTACCTCTATACGATGGCTCCTAAGCTCCATAGACAAGTCCTTCTATCCTTGCTAAACTCTTATCAACAATTGGGATTATATGTAAAAATATGTCTCGCTAAATTCATACATCCTGGATATTCCTTCAATCCATTAAAAAACGGAAGGTGATTAGTGTATGAAAAAAGCAAGCCTTATCGTCATCAGCTTAACCCTGCTGTTCCTGTCATCCATCACTCTCCCTCACGCCGCTAATGCCAAGGCTCCCTCCAAGGTTAACGCGCGAATCATGACCTACAATATCCACGCTGGAATCGGCTCAGATGGGCAGTATGACCGCGGCAGAATTGCCAAGGAAATCAAAATCTCGCGTGCTGACATTATTGCTCTGCAGGAGGTTGACGTCCATTGGGGCAGCCGCAGCAATCATGAGAATATGATCAAGGAGCTCGCTGAGGAATTAAACATGTTCTACTTCTTTGCCCCCATCTATGATTTCGACCCTCTAAACACAGGCGAGCCGAGAAGGCAATACGGCGTTGCGATTCTAAGCAAATACCCAATCTTAAAGACTGAAAATCACTCCATCACTAGACTATCAACGCAAGACCCTGACCCGTCTCCCGCACCAGCCCCAGGATTTCTAGAAGTACTGCTTAATGTCAAAGGAGCTAAGCTATCCTTCTATGTCACCCATCTCGATTTCCGCCCTGACCCGTCCGTCCGGCAAATGCAGGTTCGCGATATGCTTGAAGTCATGTCTCATTCAAAGGGTGCTTCGATTCTAGCCGGCGACATGAACGCCGCGCCAGATGCTCCTGAGCTTGCCCCCTTATTTGCCCAATTTCAGGATGCCTGGAATGAAACCCATACTGAGCACGGGTTTACGTTTCCTGCTATAGCCCCTAACATCCGAATTGATTATTTACTTGCAAGTCGGCAAATAACCGTCAAACAGGCAAATGTCCTTTCAACACTTGCCTCTGACCATCTGCCCGTCATCGCTGACATTTCCCTTAAAAAGGGCAAAAAATAAATCAAAAGGAGAGAAAACGCCATGAAGAAAGCGCTTACTTTTCTATTTGCTATCAGCCTCCTATTCTCTTTTACCGTTCCAAGTACGACGGGCTCAGCAGCAAAGCCTGGATGGAAGGACGGAAAGATTGCCAAAGGCTGGATCCAAAGTAAAATGAAACGAATGACGACCGAAGAGAAGGTCGGCCAGCTCTTCATGATTCATGTATATGGACAAACCCCGACAGACCCGGCCTATGAAGAAATGAACCTATCCAATAATCGCGGGGTGAAAAACTTCAAGGAAGCGATTGAAAAATATCATATTGGCGGTGTGATTTATTTTAACTGGACCGATAACATCCTGACACCCTTGAATGCCCGGCAAACCCTTTCCTTGTCTAATGGCATTCAGCGGATTGCCATGAAGCAGAGAATGGAAATCCCCTTGCTCATTTCAACGGACCAAGAGGGCGGTGTGGTGGCACGAGTGACCGAGCCCGCAACCGTCTTCCCAGGGAATATGGCCTTAGGAGCAGCCAGGTCGGTGCCAAATGCATATGACTCCGCCAAAATCATGGGTCTTGAACTGAAGAGCCTAGGCATCAATATGGATCTCGCGCCCACTCTTGATGTGAATGTCAATCCGGAGAATCCGGTCATTGGGGTTCGTTCCTTTGCCGAGAACGCTGACTTAGCCGCAGCACTCGGAGCAGCCCAGGTAACCGGGTATCAAAAATCACATGTTGCCGCAACGGCCAAGCACTTCCCGGGGCATGGGGATACAAATGTGGACTCTCATTACGGTCTCCCAATCATCGACCATGACCTGGAAACCTTGCATAATGTTGACCTTAAACCGTTTAAGGCCGCCATCAAGGCTGGCATTGATGCGATTATGCCCGGTCATATCGTTGTCCCGGCATTAGATGATTCCGGGCTTCCTGCTACACTCTCTAAACCGATTCTGACGGACCTTCTGCGCAAAGAGATGAAATTCAACGGCGTCATCATAACGGATAGTTTAGGCATGTCAGGAGCCAATGTCGTGCCGTCTGACCGGGTCGCTGTGGAGGCCTTTAAAGCCGGTGCAGATATCCTCCTTAACCCGCCAAATGTCCCTGTCGCCTATGAAGCTGTATTAAATGCCGTGAAATCTGGTGAAATCTCAAAGAAACGATTAGAGCAATCTGTATACCGGATTCTAGAATTGAAGTTTAAGAGAGGCCTATTCCATCAACCGACCATGCCAGAGGATGCCATCAACCAGATTGGACTTCCAGAAAATCTGGATAAAGCAGATAAAATCACGGAATCAAGCATTACATTGGTGAAAAATGACCAGTCTGCCCTTCCCCTCAACCAAGAGGAATCCGTCTTTATAACCGGGCCGAGCACGGGGAATCCTTCCATGCTTTCACAAATGCTTGGACAGAAAGGCTTTGATTCACGCGTCTATGAAACGAGCGCAAGCCCAACAGCCTCACAAATTGCTGAAGCTGTCTCCCGCTCACAAAATGCGGACAGCATCATCATCACCGCCTACACAGCCAATACCAACACTGCCCAGCAGCAATTAGTGAAGCAGCTCGAGCAAACGGGCAAAAAAATCATCGTTGCCTCTATGCGAAATCCATATGATATTCTGGCTTTTCCTGAAGTAGATGCGAATATCCTGACTTATGGCTTCCGTCCGGTTTCCGTCAAAGCGCTGGCAAAAGCATTAAGCGGCGAATTATCGCCGAGCGGTAAGCTCCCTGTCACCATTCCGGGCATGTACCCATATGGCCATGGGCTATCCTACTAATCTATGAATGAGGTGAGAATATGAAAAAGCTTTTGTTTCTTCTCTTTGCCTGCCTTTTGATGCTTTCAGGATTGCTCCCTTCCCCTGCGTCTGCTGAAACCGTCCAAGGTGAATTCCGCGCCTTTTGGGTGGATGCCTTTCATGATGGATTTAAAACAGAGGCCCAAGTGGACCAGTTGATTGAGGATGTGGAGGCCGCTAACGCGAATGCGGTCATTGTGCAGGTTCGCCGAAGAGGCGATGCCTATTTCAACAAAGCGCTGGAGCCGAGGACTCAGGATCCTGCCTTACAGCAAGACTTTGATGTTTTGGAGGATTTAATTACGAAAGCACACGCAAGGGGCATTGAGGTTCATGCCTGGTTAGCCACTTTGCCGATTTGGAATTCCCTCACCCCGCCTGCAAGCCCTGATCATGTTTTTAACACCCATGGTCCGTCTGCCGAGGGAGACGACTCCTGGCTGATGACGAATAAGGATGGAGCGATGCGCTCCGGGGCAGATTATGTACTTGACCCAGGCCATCCTGATGCATTGGACTATACGGTGGAACAGTATGTGAATGTCGTGAAGCAATACGACGTTGACGGAATTCACCTCGATTTAGCCCGATATATGGGGACAGATTGGGGATATAACCCAACGAGCATCGAGCGCTATCAGGAGGCATTCCAAACAGACATGATACCGGAACCAACTGACCCTGATTGGGCTGATTGGAGAAGGGAGCAAATTAACTCCCTCGTCAGAAAAGTTTATCTAAAGGCGATTGCCGTAAATCCTCATGTCAAGGTATCCTGCGCCACCATCGCTTGGGGAGCAGGTCCAAGAACACAGGAGGAGTACAATAATACCCGCACCATGACCGAGGTGTTCCAGGACTGGCAGGGCTGGCTTCGGGATGAAATTATTGATATAGCTATACCGATGAACTATGACAGAGAACATATCGAGAGCCAGAGACAATGGTATGATCAATGGATTTCCTTCCAGAAAACCAATCAATTCAACCGGCAGATTGTGGCCGGCCCTGCTGCTTACCTCAATTCAATTGATTCGACACTCGCCCAAACAAGACGCGCCCTCGCACCAGACGCGGAGGGACGCAAGCTTGCCGGGGTGAGCTATTACAGCTATGCGGTCACTGATATGAACAATGAGCCCCGCGGTGCCTTTTTAGATGCTCTTGTGAATGGGACGGAGCAGCAGGCTGCTGTCTTCCCTGAGAAAGCAGCAATCCCT
This sequence comes from Bacillus sp. FJAT-27916, assembly GCF_001183965.1. GTDB lineage: Bacteria > Bacillota > Bacilli > Bacillales > Pradoshiaceae > Pradoshia. The sequence continues at coordinate 1,535,710 of NZ_LFZV01000001.1, read as the reverse complement.
GAAATGAAATGGAAAACAAAGCCGAAAAGCGGCTATTTAATGGGACAAGCAAGGACAATCAAAAAACAGGACCTTTCAGATGCTGTTTTAGAAATAAAGGGAGCAAAAGGATTTAAGAAAACCATTAAGACCGATGGGAACGGCTGGTTCGGCCTCAGCGGCCTAAAGCCTGGGGCCTATGTAATCAAAATCGCTGACAAACAGCATAAATCTCCTGCTTATCCCGTCATCATAAAGGCAGGAAAGGTGCGGAATATGACTGTTATCGGGAAATAAAATAAACGCTGCCGGTATCTATCGGCAGCGTTTATTTCTCTATTATACCCCAATCCTGCATGACATCATCGGATTCAAGTATTGATTTGGGCTTTTCAGCTGGAACGTCCGGGCCCCGTCCGTGTAATCAATGATGAGCAACTCATCCAAGAAAACCTCGTGGTTCGGGTTAATGTAAACCGGATACACATTCGTTTCCCACAGCTTCACACCATCCGGCACCTCACTCTCAACAAACAGATTCCATACACCGCTCATGACGCAGCCGCAGCCTTCCGTTTCATATTTCAGGAGAAAATATCCTTCTCTTCCTTCAAGCTGCTCGTTCACTTTTTCAATTGCACGCTCTGTCCATGTAATTTCCATTCCACGACCTCCTTCTTCCATGCTTATCTTGCCCTATTGACACAAAAAAGCGGCATTCCGTCTGAATACCGCCATGCCCCACAAAAAATGAAAGCGTTTTATCATTAATGCAATTTGGTCGCTCTATGTTTTTCGATTAGGTTCTGTAAGGCTGCAACAGCTTCGTCGCCATTGTATGTGCCTTTATATTTAAAGCCGTGTTCTTCACAATACCGCTGTCCAAGCGCTACAGCATCTTGTTTCGTCATCTCTTTTTTGAGTTCTCCGATGACCATTCCGTATGGTGCTTCATAGATCGTACTATATTTTTCTTTTTCCATTTTATCCTATACCCCTTTTTATTGTGTTATCCCTTGACTAGCCTTCGAGAATCACAGGTAGCGGCATTTTTTCTCTTTATTGCCGATAGTTAACCAGCTTCCTTAAGATAGCATGGTCTTACTATAATTATAGTATACTATTATCGGGGATTTTGTCTAATTATAGGATTTTTTCTGCAGATTCCCCCTTTTTGTTCAAATTTCCATTGCGTGACGTCCATTTCCTTCTCATCCTTCTATTCTATGCCGGATTTCCACTATGCTTACCTTGTTTCGCCAATCAATTGGACATCCGTCAATTCCGCATATGGTACGAAATAGATCTCGCCGCCTTCTCCGGCTATATGCAGCTTCCTCGCCTGGTCATTGCAGAAGTGAATGCACCCTTCCACCGACTCGTACCGGCGGGCATTAGTTTTATAATAGGTGATGCGCACAGCTGTCCCGTATTCCATCGCTTCTGCAATGATTTGATTGATCTCCTCTACCTTCTGTTCATCCAGTTCATTTCTCGTTTCATAGCTGTCCTCCTGGGCCCATTCCCGCAGCAGGGAGACATGCTCAGGCAGCATTAATGATGTCCATTTGATTTTCCCTCGGTCCCGAATCATCTGATGTCCCTCCAAACTTATGCTTTATGTCCGCCGACCAATGTACTTCTCTGCTTAGCCGTGCCTGCCGCGGTATAGGAAACAGCCCGCAGGATGGCATCTGATCCATACTTACGGCGCATGCGATCCATAACAAAGCCAAGCTCTCTCCTGCGCCAGCCATCCTGGTCAAAAAGACTAATCTGCATTTCCTGGTCAGGCGTTACATTTGAGAGCGTAATGGACAGCTTCCGAACCGTCTTGCCGGTATAGAATTTCTCAAACAAGAGGAGGCACATTTCATAAATATCCATCGTAATATTGGTCGGCATCTCCCTCGTGATGGAACGGTGAAAGCCGCCGCCGAATTCATCCTTGCTGTAGTAAACGCCAAGGCTGACCGTCCGCCCGGCCATTCCGCTTTGGCGGGTCCTCCTGGCTACCTCTTCGCACATTTCCAATATCACATGCTTGATCTCTTCCCGTTCTTTATAATCGCGCAATAAGACCTGGCCCTTGCCAAAGCTGACCTGCCCTTCCATGATCGGGGCGCCTATATCAGATAAGTCAATTCCCCAGGCATGATGGTAAAGCTGATTGCCCATAATACCGAATTTCTTCTCCAGAGCAGCGAGGTCGTAGCGGGCAAGCTGTCCGACTGAGAAAATACCCATCGCATTCAACTTGCGCTCAAGCGGCTTGCCGATTCCCCACATTTCGCTCAGCGGGGAGATTGGCCACAGCTTTGTCTGGACGTCCTCATATCCCCAAGCCGCAATGCCCTTCTTCTTCGCCTCAAGGTCGAGGCACAGCTTTGCCATCAGCATGTTCGGGCCGATGCCCACTGCGCATGGCAGCTGAAACTCCCGGTCAATCTCATCCCGGATTTTCTCCGCAATTTCCCAAACATCTCCCCATAGCCGTCCTGTTCCGTTCACCTTCAGGAAGCTTTCATCCACACTATATGTATGGATGGAGTCCTTCGGTACATACCGATTGAACAATCGACTTATTTCCGTCGAGATTCGCAAATAAGTGGACATACTAGGATTGACCAGTTGAATTCGCGGATCATTCGGAATCTCATACAGCCTTGAACCCGTCTTAATGCCAAATTCCTTCTTCATCTTCGGAGAAGAAGCGAGAACGACTGACCCGCTCCGGTCCGTATTGGCGACCACCGCTAAATAACATTCAAGCGGGTCGAGTCCCATCATCACAGCTGAGCAGCTCGCAAAGAAACTTTTCATATCTATACACATCACATAATCATTTGGCAGCTTGCTATAATCCATCCTAAGACCCTCTTTTTCAAAAACAGAATATATGTTCGCATTCATTATACCCATAATCATAAGCGAATATACGTTCGCATTCAATGGTAATTTATTTACAATTTGTTTCAAAAAACTTCAAGCAGGGCAGAAATTGAATTATATTGGTGAAAGAGAATGTTTTGAAAGAGGGATTGATGATGGGGTATATAATGGAATTACGCAAGATTGTCGGCAGCAGGCCGCTTTTAATGGTTGGGACAGCCGTTCTTGTCCTGGATTCAGAGGACCGGCTCCTGCTGCAGCTCCGCCAAGATAATGGCCATTGGGGGCTGTCAGGAGGATCGCTTGAGTTAATGGAATCATTAGAGGACGCAGCAGGCAGGGAATTGCTTGAAGAGACCGGACTAACCGCAGATAATTTAGAGTTCTTCGGACTGTTCTCTGGAGAGGAGTTCCACTATACATACCCGCATGGCGATGAAGTATACAATGTCATTGCCGCCTTTCTTTGCCGAACATATAAGGGGAGACTGAAGCCGCAAACGGAAGAGGTTGCCGCCCTCCGCTTCTTCGCGCTCGATTGTTTGCCGGAGCAAATCAGTCCGCCTGATTTGCCCATCATCAAGCGGTTTATCGAGAAGCAAGAATAGCTTACGGCTCATTTCATTATTTTAATATTATAAAAGGATTAAACTAGAAGGACTGCAAATGTGCAATTGACCTCCTGATTACGCCTCTTTTCGTGCCCTTTTAGCAATTATTTGAAATTTCCGAGGAAGCCTATACAAGCTCATTTTTCTAATCTACTATACTAAGAAAACACAGGAGGACAAAAAGACATTGCAATGAAGAAAACCATCATCATCATCTCCATCATCCTCGCCCTGGTTATCGCCGGGATTATTGTTGCGAGCTTTTATTTCTACAATGTAGCGGTACAGCGTGCGGAGAAGGATTTCTTGAACTCTGACCCGAACCTTGCTGTCTCGACTCCAAAAACCTTGCAGACAGAGGCAAAAAAATGGGCAAAAGCGGTCAGCTTTGAAGAGGTAGAAATCACCTCCTACGATAACCTTACTCTAGCAGGCTATTATTTACCTGCAGAGAAGGAAACGAATCAAACCGTCATTATTGCACACGGCTACTCAGGTCGGGCCACTGGCATGTTTGCCTATGCGAAGTATTACCATGAGGTGCTTGGCTACAATGTGTTAATGCCTGATGCACGCGGGCATGGAAAGAGCGAGGGCGATTATATCGGCTTCGGCTGGCATGAGCGTAAGGATTATGCCCAGTGGATTGACTATGTGATCGAGCGAAACGGGGATAAGAGCGAAATTGCCCTTCACGGCGTTTCCATGGGAAGCGCGACCGTCATGATGACAAGCGGCGAGGAGCTTCCTGAACAAGTAAAGGCAGTAATCGCAGACTGCGGCTACACATCCGCACTCGATATCCTCAGCTACCAAATGGGCGAAATGTACGGACTGCCAAGCTTCCCGCTGATTCAAAGCACCAGTATGCTGACAAAGCTGCGTGCCGGCTATTCCTTTGAGGAGGCCTCCGCGCTTGAACAAATCAAGAAGACATCCCTGCCGATTTTCTTCATCCACGGTGAAGATGACACCTTTGTACCAGTGGAGATGGTTTATGAGCTGTATGAAGCAGCGAATGGAGAAAAGGAGCTTTACATCGTACCCGGCGCTGAGCATGGCAATGCCTATGATGCAAACCCGGAAACCTATGAGAAAAGAGTGACAGAGTTCTTAAATCAATATATGAATTAACCATCAGGCCGTCCTAAAAGGGCGGCTTTTTCTCTTTGTTTCTAATATTATGTTAAAATAGTATTAAAAAAAGAAAGAAGGAGAAGTTATGAAAAAGCTTTACTATTCTGCTGTTACTTATATGGCCCTCGCGCTAATCAGCGGCCTATTCTTCAGGGAATTTACGAAGCTGAACGGCATTTATGAAACGACCGCGCTCGGCAAGGTGCATGGCCATCTTTTTTCCTTAGGTTTTCTATTCTTTTTAGCTGCCCTCTTATTTGAAAAAATAAGTGAGATTACAAAGGATGACCTATTCCAATTCTTCTTCATCACCTATCATATCGGACTAGGTGTCTCCACGGCGGCCATGACCGCAAGAGGCGTTCTTTCTGTTCTTGAGCTGAAGGGAAGTCTCGTTTTGTCATCAGGGCTGAATGCCTCTGTCTCAGGAATTTCAGGTATGGGACATATTATCATGTCCATCGGACTCGTTCTTTTTGTCCTGATCCTAAAGAATCGCCTCTTGAAGCCTGCCGCTTAAAACAAAAACCAGGGATGTTCACATTGGAACGTCCCTGGTTTTTTTATCCATATTCTTCTTGAAGGGTTCATCTTTCATTGGGTCTTAGAGTTGATTGGCACGATTATTTTTCTTCCATTCATCACGAATTTCCTTTAAATATTCATTTTTTTGTTTGAATAACTTTAAGATGGTTATAGCAACGTATAAACTTCCATCAGCTCATCCCTGCTGATGGTTAGTTGAACCAATCGGGCTTTTACGGACAGTTGATCTACCACCCATACTGCTTGATTTGCTTAAGTGCTTTATGCGGGAGTCTTACTGTCCGTTAATGCGGGGTAAATGGCAAAAACAAGTATTCCTAGATTGACCAATAGAGGAATCATTCCTAAAAGAGCTATCGTTTCCATAAGCTAACGCCCCCCGACTATATTCTAAAACTATATTACCATATTCTTCCGAAAATCTCTTGTTATTTTCAAAAATAATAAATCTACGAAAACAGCAAGGCTGACCTATTATTTGCATGCAAAAGCCGCTTCCAGAAAGGAAGCGGCTTCACTTGTTCTTCTCAATTTGTTATTTTCCGAAATAAGGTTATCATCCACCCGATCATTCCAATCAAGAAAATAAGAATCCCATTAGCGATTGTGACAAGTCCTAATATAGCCCCGCCAAAGCCTGCGCCTTCCCCAGTACCGCCAGAACTCCAATCATAGAAATGGAGAAATAATGCACCGCTTGAAAATCCAATCACCGGACCAAGTAGCATAATTATGATCCCTGATACCATAAGATTTACTTTTTTCTTTTTAAACAATACAAAGGAAATGATAGTAAGTGATATTAAAATGAGGATAAAAAGAGCCAGAATTAAATAATCCATGAGATTTTCCCCTTTTCAATATCGATAGTTGAATAAGCTGCCCCCTTCAGCACCAAGTCCCATCCACCAATTTAATGCGGTCCCCATAATGCACATGCCAATGCATATGCTTATTGCTTTGATATTCACCGATGTTTGTTGATACCGTACAGGCTCCATATTCATCATTTACTTGCTTTGATACTATCTGAATCACCGAGAATAGATCAATCATTAAATCCTTCTCCTCTGGTTTGACGTCAACCAATGACACAATATGCTTTTTTGGAATGACGACGATATGTACTTCATAAAACGGACGTGTATGGTAAAATGCCAAGGTGTCTTCCGTCTCCCATACCTTCTCAACCTCTGTCTTTCCGTTCAGCACTTCATCACAATAGAAATCCTCTACTCCATTCGCCATGCTACCCACTCCTTCATCATTTTTGGATTCTCTACTTTATACGACATCTCCTGCTTCATTTCCTCTTAGTTTTTCGACAAGAAGCGGAATTTCGACTAAATCATTGATGAAGATGCCTGCTTCAGGCTCTTGCCAATTAGCGTCTCTTTTCCAAATGGTCTTCATTCCTGCCTTTTGAGCGGCCCTCACATCATTGAGTGGATGGTCACCGACAAATACACATTCATGCGGAGACACCCCTAGCCGATTCGCGGCTCTTAAAAAAATATGCAGGTCAGGCTTCTTTATTCCTTCCCATTCTGATAGAAGAATCACATCAAAGAACTCCCTAATTCCTAACCCGCAAATCGCATCCATTTGAAAGCGGCCGCGCCCATTTGAAATAATTCCTAGCAGAAGCTGCTTCTCTCTAAGACTCTGGAGCATGTCCAGCATGTGAGGAAACGCAATGCACCAATCCTTGAAATGATTCAAATAATCCTGAAGCAGGCTCTCGGATGTGATTTCAGTCATGTGATACTCATGAACCAATTGCTCATATACGCGGTCTTTCCATACATAGCCCCTATTATCCAATTCAAGGAAACGAGACACGTAGACACCCTTAGAAACAGGCTTTGATGGCGAGATTAAGCGGTCGTATTGGTTCTCAACAAATTCTTTGACGGACCGATCTCGGTCGAGCAGAGTGCCGTCTAAATCAAACAAAATGGCCTTAATCATCCAATCCCCCCATATTTTCTATCTATTATATAAGAGAATAATCCCCATATGGTCTTTACTAGGAAACTTTCAAAAAATTTCAAATTAAGAATTGACAGCCTAATTGATAACGATTATCATAATTATTGATAATGATTATCATTCGCAATCATTTAAATCTTAAAGGAGGAACAACATGCGAAAAACATTCATTTTACCTGCGTTAGCCATGGCCCTTCTGCTTGGCGCCTGTGGCTCTGAGGATACAGAAAGCTCAAATAAAACAGAAGGAACAGGAAAATCAGCTACAGCGATTGTCCTGACTGACTTTGCCGGACGTGAGGTTTCCTTTGATCAAGTACCGGAGAAGATTGTGTCCTTAAGCGGTGGAGATATGGATATTATTTATGCGCTGGGCGGCGAGGTTGCCGGACGGCCGACATCTTCTCATGAGAAAGCAGATGCGCCCTATAAGAATGCTGTACAGATTGGTTCCACTCATGAATTCGACCTTGAGAAGATTGCCAGTTTGAAGCCTGAGGTCGTGATTGGAAATAACCCGATGAACGCAAAGGATATTCAGAATTTTGAATCAATCGGGGCAGAAGCTCTTCTCACATCCGCTAATTCCGTTGAAGAAATTAAGAACCAAATCACTCTTTATGGGGATTTACTGCAAAAGGAAGAAAAAGCAAAGACATTAAATGAAGAGATAGATGCCGAAATCAGCAAAGTAAAAGCCGACAGCAAGGACAACGAAAAGCGGGCCTTGCTTGTATACGGTGCACCTGGTACATACATGGCTGCCCTCCCGAATTCATTGAGCGGGAATCTGCTTGAACTTGCAGGCGGCCAAAATATCGCCTCTGATTACCCTGCACTCGAACAATATCCGCAATATGCCCAGCTTAATACAGAGCGCATTGTGGAGGCGAATCCAACCCATGTATTTTTGCTGACTCATGGCAACCCTGAGGAAGTAAAAGCCGGTTTCCTGAAGGAAATGTCTGAAAACCCTGCTTGGAATAAGATTGATGCCGTCAAGAATGAAAAGGTCGAAATTCTCCCAGCTGATTTATTCGGCACGAACCCTGGCACAAGAGTAACAGAAGCCATTTCTTATTTAGATGAAATCTTGAATGCTGGAGAATGACCATGAAGATTGAACAGCGAACAATGAGAAGAAGGATCCTCACCCTAGTATTGCCGGTTCTCCTGCTGTTTGCCTCCTTCTATGGATTGACATATGGCTCAGTGCCCATATCTTTAGGCGATGTATGGAATACGCTCACCAATCAGGGGACAGACGTGCAGGAAACCATCATAAAGGACCTTCGTCTCCCGCGAGTTATCATTGGATTGTTAGTGGGTGCCTGCTTAGCTGTATCAGGCGCCCTCTTGCAGGGTGTTATGAAAAACCCGCTCGCAGACCCAGGAATTATCGGCGTTACGGCAGGCGGCGGCTTGGCAGCTTGCGTGATTATGCTTATCTTCCCAGCCCTCTCCTATTTATTGCCGCTTGTTGCCTTTGCTGGGGCATTCTTGACATCACTCGTCATTTATTTCCTCGCCTGGGACAAGGGAGCCTCCCCGCTTAAGATCATCTTAGCAGGGGTTGCTATCAGCGCCCTTTTAAGTGCTGTTCAAAACGGCATCATGAATATTTACAGCGATCGTGTCCAGTCCGTTATTTCCTGGCTGTCCGGAGGTCTTAGCGGACGGAGCTGGTATCATCTTGAATTTATGTATCCGTATGCACTCATCGGTCTAGCTCTATCATTCTTTGCCATTAAGCCGGTCAACCTGCTCATGCTGGGCGATGATTCGGCCAAGCTGCTCGGACAAAGAGTCGAATTGACACGTCTGACCATCATTTTGCTCGCTTCCTTTCTTGCCGGTGCTGCTGTCAGTGTTGCAGGATTGGTCGGCTTTGTCGGGTTAGTCATTCCGCACATCATCCGCATCTTGATTGGAAGCGATTATCGCTACTTATTGCCGTTTTCAGCATTAGGTGGTGCGGCACTCGTTGTCTTTGCCGATACGATTGCAAGAACTTGGTTTGACCCGATTGAACTGCCGGTCGGCATATTGCTGGCAGCGCTCGGCGCCCCGTTCTTTATGATTCTATTAAAGAAAAGGAGATTGGTAGGATGAATGCCATTGAAGCGAGTAACCTGTGCCAAAGAGTAGGCTTCTTTCAGCTGAAGGATATCAGTCTTGTGATACCAAAAGGGAAAATGACAGCCATTATTGGACCAAATGGATCTGGCAAATCTACTTTCCTGAAGATTACGGCACAATTAATGGGGATGGATGAGGGAGAAATTCTCGTTCAAGATCAACCAATCCATACATACAAAAGGCGGGAATTTGCCAAGACCATATCCATGCTCCCACAATCGAAGGAAGAACTTCCGGACTTATGCGTCAGGGAACTCGTCTCCTACGGGCGCTCTCCGCATCACTCGTTTCTACACAAGGGCAGTAAAGCGGCGGATGAGGCTGTCATTGACTGGGCGTTGGATATAACCGGCACGAAGAAGCATGAAAGCCGGATGTTCCATGAGCTGTCAGGAGGAGAACAGCAAAAGGCACGCATCGCGATGGCCCTTGCGCAAAAAACGGATATCCTTTTGCTCGATGAGCCAACAACTTATTTAGATATGGCCCACCAGCTTGATTTAATGGAGATGCTGCAGGAAATTAACGATCAATATGGAATAACCATTGTAATGGTCCTTCACGACCTTCAGCAGGCCGCTGCTTACAGCCATCACATGATTGCTTTAAAGGGGGGATGTCTCATAGATCAAGGAAAACCAAAAGAGCTTCTCACTGCATCTTTTTTACAGAAGGTTTATAATATTACTGCAAAGATTCATTTTGATGAGGACTATCCAGTCATCATTCCACAACTCAAACAAAGGAGATTGATAGTATGATCGTCGTTCAAAACAAATTCCAAACGAAAAAAGGCTTTGGCGAAAAAATGGGAGCAGCATTCACGAAAAATGACTTAGAAACATTTAAAGGATTCATCCGCGTGGAAGTTCTTTTAACACAAGGCGTGGAAGAAACAGATGAACTAAGCGTCAATATGTATTGGGAAGACAAAGAAAGCTTCGAGACTTGGAGAAACAGTGATTCCTTCAAGAAATCTCACGCACGCCCGGCAGAAGGCTCTTCAGAGGCGAAAACAGAATCCCCAATCATCAGCAATAAAATCAGCATCTTTGATGTAGTGGCTGTTAAAGAGGGAGCCGTTACAAAATAATAAACCAAAAAGAACAGCGCTCAAAATCCTTGAGCGCTGTTCTTTTTATTCTATTAGCTTTTGAAAATCATACTAATAATCTTATCAACAGACATCTTGCTATCGACCTTAAACACACCTAGGCGAAGCTTGTTCGCAACACCCTTGCTTTCAACAGCCTTAACGAAGCTGGATGCATCCTTAATGATATTTCCGGCTACAAGGACTTCTGCTACATCGGACGTTGTCATGCCGCTTGCAACATTAATAACCGTTTTATAGACAACCTTCTCGGAATTCTCAGCCGCGGCCTTTTCTGCCTCAGCCTTTGCTTTCTCCTCAGCTGTTTCAATCTCGTTCAAATATTCTTCATCAGTCAAGACCACATATCCTTCCGTCTCCAACTGAGTCTTCATATCCTCTGCAGATAAAACAGGTGTCTCGGTAACTGTCTCGGTCTCTGTTGCTTTTGCCGTTTCTTTCTTTCCGGAAGTCTCTTCTGCTCCCGCATCATCGGATGAGAAGAAATAAACTCCCCCAAGAATGCATGAGGCAAGTAAGATTCCTGAGGCGAAGCTGCTCATTACTTTATGCGTCATTTGCCAGCTTCCTCCCTTTGTTCCTTCCAGATTCATAAGGAGCTAGGATCTCTTCTACTTCCTGCTCGGACAGTTTCGTTTGGACCGCGATGCTCTTAATGGAATAACCCCTCTTATAAAGGTCCAGCATCTTACGCATTGTATGGCGTTCTTCAGAATTCAAGCCCATAACGCCTGCCTCCTGAGCGGTAATTTCCTCATCCATTTCAAGTTTGCGGATCTGCTCTTTTAATTGATTTGTTTCATCCAGCATAACCGCGTAATATGTATCAATTTGTTTTTGATCGTCTTTTGCTTGTTTTCTCATCTTAACAAATGAAGCGACAAACAACACCGCGGAAGCCGCAAATAATATTACTAAAGCCATTTGCATTGGTAACCGTTCCTCCTACCTTCGAAATCTCTCATTCATTATACATGCAAAGTCGAGTTTTTTCGATGTTATTCTCAAATACCCAAAAAAACCCATCATTCTCCCTATTATGCCAGTCAATCATTCATCCCTTCTATCTATATAGTCCCCCTAATTAAAGAATACGAAAGGTAGTATCTCTTTCTGTATGTCGAAAAACACAAATTTTGTCGCATATTAGGAGGGAATATGCTATACTCGTAGAGACCTAAAACTGCATAACATTTTACTTACCATTTTACATGGCCCTGCTGGCTTCAGCAGGGTTTTTTTGTGCTTATTCAGCATTTATTGATTTACGCAGAATTTCCGCCGGCAGTCCATCAATTTCACCAATCTTTTCCGAAATAAAACCATGTTTCTGCAGAATTCTTCTTGAAGGAATATTATCCGGGTCGATGATTGCCTTCAAACTTGTCATTCCGGCCTCACCCGCTTTAACAAGCAGCACTCTGGCAATTTCAGATCCATACCCCTTTCCCCAATACTGCGGCAGAATCATATAGCCCAGCTCAGCCTCACCGCTTAAATCATCATCAGGGGTAATATGCCCAAGCCCAATATACTCCAGCGTCTGTTGATCATATATTTTATAGGAGCCGGTCTTTTCAGCCTGTTGATTGCGTTTAAGCAATGCATGGAAGTTAATCTCAGCCTCTTCTAAAGGAATGGCCCGCTCAGTAATCTGGGCCATAACCCGTTCTTCTGATACAAGTGCATAATACAAATCGAAATCCGCTTCTTGAAACTTCTCAAGCATTATTTGCATGGTCTCTCCTCCATTAGTAAAGTCAAAAAAAAAAAAAAAAAACAGACCCAAGTGATTGGGTCTGTTCCGATAAGTTAAACTTATATTAGTTTTTTTGAACGTTAGTAGCTTGTGGTCCGCGTTGACCTTGTTCTACTTCGAAAGTAACTTCTTGACCTTCGTCAAGAGTTTTGAATCCTTCACCTTGGATCGCTGAGAAGTGAACGAATACATCGTCTCCACCTTCACGTTCGATAAATCCAAAACCTTTTTCTGCGTTAAACCATTTAACTTTACCTTGTTCCATGTTTGTTGCCTCCTAGTGCGATAGCACATTGTATTACTATCCTTGCTTATCGATCGTAAAGACGAAATATTGTTCAACTTTCAACCGTAACAAACAAAAATAATTCTTCTTTATAGTAACAGGTTCTTCAGAGAAACGCAAATGTTTTATAAGCGTTTTCTTGTTTTTCTTATCTGAAAATAAAGCAGCCAGAACATAAAAAAACTGGGCAATATATTGCCCAGTAAAATGATTAAAGGATTTCCTTAAACATTTCAATGGTTTCTTCTTTAGTTGGCATATAAGGGTTGCCAGGTGCACAAGCATCCTTCAAGGAGTTTTCCGCCAAAGTGTCCAAATCCGGGTTTTCGACGCCAAGCTCTTTCAAGGAAGTTGGAATGCCAACCTCTGCCGCAAGCTCTCTGATCTTCTCAATCACGAAATCGCTTGCCTCTTCATCTGTCTGACCTATTTGCGGGAAGCCAAGTGCTTCGGCAATCATGCGGAATTTCTTCGGCGCATATTTTGCGTTACGTTTCTCGACGATTGGAAGAAGCATAGCGTTACATACACCGTGTGGAAGATCATAAAGCCCGCCAAGCTGATGGGCCATCGCATGTACATAGCCTAGTCCGGCATTCGAGAAAGCCATTCCGCCCAAGAAGCATGCATATGTCATTTGCTCTCTGGCATCCAAATCATGACCGTTCTTTACAGCAGCAGGAAGATACTTGAAGATAATACGCACCGCTTCAAGCGCAGTCGCATCCGTCACAGGGTTAGCTCCTGGAGTCACCAGCGTTTCAATGGCATGGGTAAGAGCGTCCATGCCAGTCGCAGCTGTAAGATCGGCCGGTTTATTAACCATTAACTCTGGATCGCTGACAGACAACAGGGCAATGCTGTTTTTATCCACACAAACCATCTTCACTCCACGGTCTTCATCAGTGATTACATAGTTAATCGTAATCTCAGCAGATGTACCGGCTGTCGTATTAACCGCAATCGTCGGATAGCCAGGACGGCTGGATTTATGTAAGCCTTCATAATCGCGGATATCCCCGCCGTTTGTTGTAATAATGCTAATTGCCGCTGCACAGTCCTGAGGAGAACCGCCGCCGACAGACAGAATGAAATCACAATCCTCTTCCTGCAATACTTCCACACCATTATGTACCTGTCTTGTCGTCGGATTTGGACTGACTTCATCATAGACAACATAATCAATCTCTGACTTCTCAAGCTGATCTGTCACCATTTTCAGGATTCCATTCTTGCTCAATCCTTTATCCGTCACCACAAAGGCTTTCTTAAAACCGTAGGATTTGATTTCTCCTCCCAATTCATTGAGGCAGCCTCTTCCTAACAAGTTTCTGCTTGGCAAATAATACATCATCACAAATCTCCTCCAATTTGTTAAATTATTCACAATTTAATTATAATTTAAACGAATCGGTGAAGCATTGGTTAAATGTAAGTACATTTGGGAATGGGTGGGAAAGGATGAAGCCGGTGTTAAAAGCTCCTTTGTCCAAAGCAGCCTTTCAACCTTGAAAATATGTTTTCACCCTTTCGCCCTTAAATGGGATGACTTCGCCCTTAAACCAAGAAACTCGGGAAATCCTCCTCCAAATAGAAGACAGTTCTATGCTGAAATAACAGAAATAGACAAATTAATCGATTTTTTGAAGAATAATCTGTCCTTTTTAGGTGATTTTCTGTCAGATTAAGCGGAGTCCCTGCCTAACAATTAGACATCTAGCTCGTAATCTAATAATGACTTGCCAAAAAACAAGAAAAAGACAGAAAACCAACTATGGCCTTCTGCCCCCCGCCTCATTCTAACTCTTTATACATCAGCACATGTGGAATCCCGTCCTCCATAAACACCTCAGAGGCTGTCTCATACCCGAGCTTATGATAAAATCCTTCCGCCTGTGTTTGCCCGTGCAGCTTTACTTTCCCCAATCCTTTTTCTCTTGCCCTTTCTTCTAATGCATGAATAATGACCTTCCCCAATCCGAATTTGCGGTAGGGCTCCAAAAGGCAGATTCTCTCCAATTTGCCGTATCCATCATGCGGCCTGATTCTTCCGGTGCCGACCGGCTGGTGCTCGTGATAGACTAAGATATGGTCACAATTCCCGTCGAGATGATCCATTTCATCGAATTCATCCTCCAGCGGGACACCCTGCTCTTCTACAAACACGGATTTTCGAATATGAAAGGCGTGCTGTAAATCTTCTTCTGCTGTAATTCTTTTATAATTCACGTATATTCCACCTCTCTGGAAGCAGCTTGCTTAATAAGTATGTCATTAGTATAAGGGCATTTTATTGCAAATACAACAAAATCGAGGTGAAAAAGAAATTGATAACTGAGATAACCGTCCCACATCCAAGTCCTGCCCTGTTCAAATTATTATCCTACGCTGCATCTCAGCGGAGTGTTGAAGTGTATAAACGACAAGATACACCCAGTTTCCCAAATACGACACACCAAGCCCGTTGAGCAGCCAGTGATACTTTCTCCAGATCACCGAACTCCCCTCTATCTTTAAATACGATTCACCCAACTAATGAAAATTCCCTTCTGCCAGATGAGAAAAGACTCTCCAAAAAGGAGAGTCTCTACCCATCTTCTCTATTAACAAATCGCAGCGCCCGGCTCATGACTGTCGGCACAACCGATAGATGATTTTCCCCGGCCGCTTCCATAAATTCCACCTGAATCTTGTCTGAATCGTGCAGTCTGGCAAATAGCTCAGCCGCATCCTGAATCAAATAATTCTTCTCTTCTGACCCGACAGCCATGAAAACGCGGTGATGATTATCCACGGGTTGAATCAAATAATCATGCTCAAGCCCCCTCATCAAGGAGCGGTTCCACCAAAGCGACGGACTGATTGCGACATAGTGCTGATAGGCATCAGGCTTTGTATAAAGGGCATAAAGTGTCAGCAGCCCGCCAAGTGAATGCCCGAATAGTGTTTGGCTTAATCGGTTTACCGGATAATGAGCTTCCACAAACGGCTTTATGACCTCTTCCATCGTTCGAAGAAATTGATCTGCTCCCCCTGACGCTGGCCATGGCTGTCCATTCGGTCTCATCGGCGCATGTAAAGTGTCCTGGGGCGGCGTATAATCCCAAAAACGCCTTGGATGAAACGGGGCATCTCCTGGATAACCAACCGCACAGACAATTGCCGGAATGACCCCTGTTTTTTCCTGCCTTCTTGCTTGAAGATGAATTAAATCAGAAACGGTATGAAAGAATGCATTCCCATCAAGCACGTATAGCACCGGAAAGCCGGCAGAAGGCGGAGCAGTGTCTGGGCTGTAGATAAATAGCTCATAATCCTCCAGTTGATACTGTTGTTGTGTCATGTCCTTGCCTCCTAGTTCGATAAGACAGCCTCACGCGTTGTTACGGAGTCATATCCAAGACAGATTGGAACACCATCATAAGGGTCCTCAATAATACGGGCCTCAATGTCAAATACGGCACGAAGCACTTCAGGCGTCATGATTTCCTCCGGCTTGCCGATTGCCTTAATTTGGCCGTCCTTCATCGCCACAAGCTGATCAGAAAACCGGGCAGCATGATTGATGTCATGCAGGACCATGACAACCGTGCATGCTTGATTTTGGTTTAAATCCCGCACGATTTTCAACACATCAAGCTGGTGTGCCATATCCAAATAAGTGGTCGGCTCATCTAAGAGAAGCAAATCAGTCTCTTGCGCGAGAGCCATGGCCAGCCATACCTTCTGCCTTTGTCCGCCGGATAATTGGTCCATCTCCCGCTCGCGGAATTCGAGCGTTTTTGTGACCTCCATCGCCCATTCCATCACATCAAAGTCTGCCGCACTCAAGCTGTGTCCCCTTCTTTGATGCGGATATCTTCCATAAGAGATGAGCTCCTCCACCTTAAGCTGGGAAGGAGCGACAGGGTTCTGCGACAGGAGGGCAAGCTTCTTTGCAATTTCCTTCGTCGACATGTGACTCAAGCTCTTGCCCAGCAGTGATACTTTCCCTGACTTTGGCTTCAAGATTCTCCCCATCGTTTTGAGCAAGGTTGATTTCCCGCAGCCATTCGGGCCAATGATTGTCGTCACACTTCCCTCTTGAATCGCCATGCTCAATTCACGGAAAACCGTGCGTTCCTCATAACGGGCTTCTAATTGTTCGACGGATATAATCGTTGCCATATGCGCTTTCCTCCTATTGCTTTCTTTTCACGAGTAAATATAGAAAATATGGTACGCCTATGATTGAGACAACAATTCCCACCGGTATTTCAAGCGGTGAAAACGCCGTTTTGGCGATAAAGTCAGCAAGCAGCACCAAGAGCATTCCAACTGCCCCGCTCACCGGGATAATGGCCCGATGCCTTGTTCCAACAAGGCTTCTTGCGATATGCGGGGCCATGAGGCCGATGAACGAAATGCTGCCCGATACCGCTACACAGCTGCTGATGACACCGATGCTTGCCAGGAGCAGGATGGATTTCTCCCGCTCCACCCTGACTCCGATGCTCGTTACGGTCGCTTCCTCAAGCTGAAATAAGTCAAGCAAATGGGCCTTATGGTAAATGACCGGCAGCAGGATCAAAAGCCATGGCAGCATGGATAAAATATAAACCCAGTTCGCATTATAAATGCTTCCAGAGATCCACACCGTCGCCATTTCAAAATCAGCTGATTTCATCTTCAAGGACACATATAAGGACAGCGCCCCAAAACCGGAGCCAATCGCTATCCCAGTCAGCAAAAGACGCTCCGTATCAAGCCGCCCTCCCTTAAAGGAGAAGAAATAGATCAATAAGGCGGCTAGCAATCCGCCGGCAAGGCCGAATAACGGCTGCAGCATGATACCGGCTGTGCCCAGATTACTGAGCTGCCCTTGAAAGAAGAACATAAAGATGACAATGGCAGCACCAGCTCCGGCATTGATTCCGAGGATGCCGGAATCAGCGAGCCCATTGCGCGTGATGCCTTGAATGACGGTTCCTGCCACTCCAAGCCCCATGCCGACAAGAGCAGCAATAACAATCCGCGGAAGTCTGAAATCAAAGATAATCAAGTCAAATTTCGGGTCACCCTCGATGCGGAGCAATGTCCGGACGACCTCGCCGACCGTCATATCAAAGGCACCGTTTGTCAAGCTGATATAGACTGTTATGGCAATTAACAGAACAAACACAGACAGGAGGCCGAGAGTGTTCTTCTTACGCAAACTTTCCGCCTCCCTTCGTCCGGATTAAATAGAGGAAGAACGGAACACCAATAATGGCGGTGACCACACCAATCGGCGTTTCGAAAGGATAATTGATAAAGCGGCTTGCCAAATCACAGCAGGCCAGGAATATGGCCCCAATCACGCCGGCACAAGGAATGACCCAGCGATAATCAACCCCAATCAAAAAGCGCGTGATATGCGGAATAATCAGTCCGACGAAGGCAATCTTCCCGACAAGTGCAACGGCCGTTCCCGTCATTGCAATGACAGATATCATGGCTAAGGCCTTCACAACCGTTGTTCGCAGGCCTAAACTGACGGCCGTCTCATCCCCAAGCGAGAGAATCGTCAAGGACCCGGAAAGCAGCAAGGCCAGAATGAACCCAACAAGACCTAGCGGCAAGGCTAAAAGCAGCATATCCAAATCAGCTTGATGGAGCTTGGCATTATACCAGAAGCTAATATCCTGCGAGATTTGGAAATACGTCGCCATTGCAGCTGATAGGCTGCTTAGGAAGGTTCCAATCACCGTACCAATGATTGCAAGCCGGACCGGGGACAACCCTCCACGGAGCAAGGAACCGAACCCGAAGACAATCAATGCGCCAAAGGCGGACCCCGCCATCGACAGGAGAATCATCGTCAGATTGGAGGCTCCAGGAATGAGAATCATCGCGATGGTAATGAAGAAAGCAGAGCCATCAGTGACACCCATAATAGAAGGGGAGGCGAGATAATTCCGGGTCATCCCCTGCATGACAGCACCTGAAATAGCCAGGAATGCTCCAACCAACAAGGCCGCCAATACTCTTGGCAGCCTTGAGGTCACAATGATCGCATGGTCCACATTCTTCGGGTCATAATGGAAGATGGCATCCATGACGATAGAAATATTGATATCCTTTGCCCCATACAGGATTGATACGATGACCACCGCTGCCATGATAAAGGGAGCGGCAATCAATATCATCATTGGAGGGGCAGTCTTCCATGGCTTATCCATACGCATTATTTAGTCAAATTTTGCTGAACCGCATCAAGGAATTGCGTCTTGCTCCAAGCTGTTCCGCCTTGGGCAAGCGGTTCAACGCTATTGATGAAAACGTGATCTGCTTTGACGGCATCAAGACCATTCCAAATCGCATTCTTTTGAAGCTCATCGAGTGCTTCCGGCTTATCTGCATTTTCGCTTTCCTCAAATTGCAGGAAGATATAGTCCGGATTCATTTCCGCCAATTTCTCAAGTGAGATGGCTTCCTGTGCTTTTGCGGCAGCCACTTCATCCGGAACCGCTAGACCTAAGTCAGTGTATAATACCGGGTTCAAATATAAGTCCTGTCCATAAATCATCAAATTGCCGGCACGCAGACGAATGATGACCACTTCTTTATCCTTCATGGACTCAGATACAGAATTCTTTACTTCCGCAGCATCAGCCTTGTACTCTTCAAGAATCTTTTCAGCTTCCTCTTCCTTGCCAGTCAGTTCAGCAACAGCCGTTAAGTTGGCTTCCCAGTCTGTCGATACATGAGAAATCGGCATCATTGGCGCGATTTTCTCAAGCTGTGATTTCACATCCTCCTGGAACTTGGAGGTACCAAGGATGATATCCGGGTCTAAGCCTAGAATCGTCTCATAATTGGGCTGCATCTTGTCCCCGATGAGCTCAGCTCCCTTTAGGTCCTCAGCTAAATAAGAAGGCAGCTCTCCCCCGACAGCAAGTGCACCGGCCGGCTTCACATCCAAAAGGGCCAAGTCTTCCATTGATTCAAGACTTGCAGCCACAATCGTCGGATCCGCCGGAACCTTATACTCCTTATCCATGTAGGTAACCGTCTTTTCCTTTGCCTCAGTATCTGCCTGTTTGGTCTTACTGTTTGCTGTCTCGTCCTCACCGCATGCAGCCAAGCTTAACGCTAACGCAGCAACGAAACCAACTTTCCATAGCTTCTTCATCTGTCCTAACTCCTTTTGTTAATATGTATTGATAGTGATAATCATTATCAATTATATACTTTATCACTCTTTCGATTCTTTTCAAGATGAAAAAATGACTCTATTCAAAAAATAGTCAATTAGACTCATGATGATTTCTCTCCAAAAACGTGAATAAGATAGGAAAAACGAATGACCTTGTCGAATATTATGTAGAATAAAGGAGTGATGGAGATGAAAAAATGGATTGCAGCTGCAGGATTATTGATGGTTATCCTATTGATTCCGTACATCATGTTTAAGGATTATCTACGTTTCGACCATACAAACGCCGCTGGAGGATTGGTGGCACCTGAAGGAAAGTATCATATCTTATTAATCGGTGCAGAGGCTGATGGAGATTTTGAAGATATACTCGGTTATCCGCTGATTGATGCGATTGAGCACGCTGAGAACTTCTCCGAAACAGCGGACAGACTGCCTGGTCTTGACCTAAAAAAAGAACCTGCCTATGTTTTATTTGATTCCAAGGAACCCCTCTTTATCTCCTATGATCAGGCCGAATTTATCCACTATATTCAAAAAGAGGTTCTAACCAAATAAGAAAAAGACCGGAAGCATTGTTTGCCCCCGGCCCATATCATTATTCTTATAAGGAAACGCCATTAACTTCCCTGATTTTATCCGCTACCGCAACGGTCAGCTCTTCAGCCGTTTTCGGCACGAAATTCTTCAGGATTGTATTGACCATCGGCCCCATCGCACCGCCTGCTGTAATATCAAGATTGCCCGTCATTTGTGTGTTATTTTCATCAATAGCTTCTGCTTGGAAATAGCCGCCGCCCTTGAAATTATCAGATAGACCCTTCAAATTAAACGTTACTGTCGTTGGCTCTTTCCATTCAGTAATATCGATTTTCAACTTAACAGTTTTCTTCATGAATCCAAGGTCTCCTTTGAATGCCCAAGTGGATTCACGGTCATTGATGATTTCATGCTCGATATATCCTGGAACAAGCGGCGCCCACTTATCCATATCGCTCACGAATGTCCATATTTCTTCGATTCCTACTGGTAATTGTACTGTATGTGTACCTGCTGGCATATACTACACGTCCCCTTTGTTTTTATAATAAATGATTTGGTTTCCCTTTTACTCTGCCTTGCCGATAGCAAGTCCGGCAAGATAGCCGAATGTGATAGCTGGTCCAATTGTCCCGCCGGCACTGACATATGCTTGTCCAAAGATACCCATTGCGGCATTTCCGGCTGCATACAATCCTTTAATGGTCTTTCCTCTATGGTTGAGTACTTGGCCGTTTTCATTGATGCGCGGTCCGCCGTTTGTGCCTAATGAACCATAGTAGACAGGCACTGCGTAGAATGGGCCTTTTTCAATCTTGCCTAAATTCCGTTCTGCTGTTCCTCCGCCAATTTCAAGCCCTTCAAAGAAGGTTGTACCGCGGTGGAAATCCGTATCCTCGCCTGCTTCAACCTGAGCGTTCCAACGGTTCACCGTTTCCTCAAGAGCATCTGGGTCAATATTGATTTTCTCCGCCAATTCACGAATGCTTTCGGCCTGCGGCACCCAATCAGGAGCCTCTTCGCCCGGCATCATCGTAATAATCATTGTGCGGTCCTTTAACTGCTGGTCAAAGACCATCCAGTTGTTCTTCTCATTCGGCCATTCCACATTGACTGGGTCATAGTGATGGAAAGCTTTTGGAAGATCATTATAAGTAGTCCCTTCATGGACGAAGCGTTTACCCTTGCTATTGACGAAAATACTGTTCGGGCCGAAACGTCCGCTGCCGCCCAATTGGTTCATGACACGGTCCTCATATTCGAATGTTGGGTCCTGCATGGCTGGATACCACCAGGCTTCACTCATATTCCCAAGTGATGCGCCTGCCTCCATTGCCATAATCAGCCCGTCACCCTCGTTACCCCAAGGAGTAAGCGGATGCGTGATTTCCCCTTTTAAGAACGTCTTAATCAGTTCTTTATTCCACTCGAATCCGCCGGAGCCCATGATAACGCCTTTAGATGTACCGATGTAGATTTTCTTATCCCCTTGCTCTGCGACAAGTCCGATTACGTCTCCCTCATCGTTTAAGACAAGCTCTTTCCCTGGTGTTTCAAGAATAATCTCGATATCCCGGTCCAAGCAGCCCTTCACCATGGAGGCAATAAGAGAACGTCCCATTGTAACGATATTGTTTTCCATCCGCTCGGCAATCTTCATGAAGTCAATGCCGCCCTTTGCTCCGCCTTCTTCAAGAGTCAATGGAGGGAATGCCGGGTTATTTCGAATTAAAGCACCGTATTCCCCGATTTCATTCATGTCATATGGAAGCGGATCGAGTGAACGACCAGTCTTCGTTCCATCGAAATACCCAAAATACTCAGGGTAGCCTTTCGGTACAGCGAACCGGACCGGTGTATTTTCATGCAAGTAATCAATTGCTTTGTAAGCGTTATCAACATATGTTTCAAGAAGGTCTGGATTTGGTTCTTTTCCTCCAGTGATTCTGCGAATATATTTCAAGGCATCCTCTCGTGTATCCTCGATTCCCGCTTCCTTCATGTAGCGGTTCATCGGAATCCAAGGCACTCCGCCTGAAAAGGCTGTCGTTCCGCCGATTTGATGTGTTTTCTCTAATACTAGTACTTTTAACCCTTGATCATGTGCCGTGATAGCAGCGGTTAAAGCTGCACCGCCTGTTCCCATGATTACAACGTCAACTTCGCGATCCCATTTCTCTGGTTTTCTCGCTGGCATAACCGTTCTCCCCCTTGTTAGGTAAAAGATAAATAGATTTTTTGATAAAAATGATAGTGTCACTATCACTTTATAAACATCCTACCAGAGAATTCATACACTTGTAAATTAATTCGCTTACATTTGTTTATTTTCGAAAAACTCGAGTTTATGATAAGGTTGAAACGATGGAATAAAGATGCCATCTTTCTATTTATTTATGAGGTGATTGAGGAATGCCCAGCCATTTAAGCAATAGAGAACGAGCTAAGAAGAAACGAAGAGAAACCATATTGAAAGCGGCAGAAAACTTATTCCTCCACCAAGGAATCGACAATACAACGATGGATGAGATTGCGAAGGAGGCTGAGATTGGAATTGCCACCCTTTTCCGGTACTTTCCGAAGAAGGAGCTCATTATCCAGGAGGTGGCGACGGCAAAGCTCCGCATCCTATTGGGTGCCCTAAAGGAGATTGAGGAATGTACCTCCACCTGCATGGAGATGATGACGGCTGTCATGGATTTCTTTATCGACCAAATGGCCGAGCAAGACGGTGCCATGCCGAAGCTGCTCGATAATTTCGTCAACTATAAAGCCGTCGCAATCGATTCATTTGATGACCTGAATATGTACAATGAAATGCGGGATGAAATATCCATCGTGTTTACTCGAATGATTGAAACCCGCAAGAATGACGGTACGATCAAGCAAGAGTTGCGTGCTGCCCAAATCATATCGACGATTCTGAGTAATTTCTCTGTATTCACCTTTAAGCTTTCTCTGAAAGGAAATGAGGATTTGCCGGCGCCTGAAATAACGTCTGAGGAGCAATTAGTCATCATGAAACGCATCTTCCTTGATTATTTAAAGCCTTGACTCATTACCAATAAGTTGCCGAATTAGTACAATTTACTAATCCCTGCTATAATATTCTTTTGTAAGAGAACAGTATCTGAAAAATCACCTTTTTAATACGTATATCTTGCAAATATAAATTTAGGGTGGTAAGAACACATGAGTAAGTACAGAGTATTGCTGTATTATTACTACACTCCCATTGAGGAGCCGGTAGAATTTGCAGCGGAGCATTTGGCCTTTTGTAAGGAGATTGGCCTAAAGGGCCGAATCCTCGTCGCCAATGAAGGCATAAACGGTACCGTGTCCGGGGATTACGAGCAGACACAGGCCTATATGGAGAAGATGCAAAACGACCCGCGCTTCAAGGATATCGTCTTTAAGATCGATGAAGCAGACGGACACGCATTTAAGAAAATGCACGTGCGCCCGCGTCCGGAGCTTGTCAATTTAAGCTTAGAGGATGACATCAATCCGAATGAATTGACTGGACGATATTTAAGCCCGAAGGAATTCTTTGAAGGCTTGCAGGATGAGAACACAATTGTCCTGGATGCACGGAATGATTATGAATATGAGCTTGGCCATTTCCGCGGCTCCATCAAACCGGATATCCGCAATTTCCGTGAGCTTCCGCAATGGGTGCGTGATAACAAAGACATGTTTGAAGGCAAGAAAATCCTGACCTACTGCACAGGCGGAATCCGCTGTGAGAAATTCTCCGGCTGGCTCGTGCGTGAAGGCTTCGAGGATGTCGGCCAGCTTCATGGAGGCATCGCCACTTACGGGAAGGACCCAGAGGTAAAAGGCCAGCTATGGGACGGACAAATGTATGTCTTCGACGAACGGATTGCCGTGCCAATCAACCAAGTCGAGCATGTCGTCGTAGGCCGTGACTTCTTCACAGGAGAACCTTGCGAACGCTACGTGAATTGCGCCAACCCTGAGTGCAATGACCAAATCCTCTGCAGTGAAGAGAATGAGCATAAATATATGCGCAGCTGCAGCCACGAATGCCGCACACATCCACGCAACCGCTATATTGTCGAGCATGGATTAACGG
The DNA here is from genome assembly GCF_001183965.1 of Bacillus sp. FJAT-27916. Taxonomy (GTDB): domain Bacteria; phylum Bacillota; class Bacilli; order Bacillales; family Pradoshiaceae; genus Pradoshia. The sequence continues at coordinate 1,511,442 of NZ_LFZV01000001.1, read as the reverse complement.
ATGAGGAAGTAAAGGAACGCCTAGCTAAGCTTGAAACATCATCTGTCAGCTGAACAGCATGATTCTAAAGAAGCAGGAATGTTGGAAACAACGTTTCTGCTTCTTTCTTTTTATCTATTGACTCCTCGTGATTCCCCCAAAATCAAAACAGCGTAATTAAGGGTATTTTTGCAGAGAAATACCTTGAAAAGTTCGATTTCCTTAAAAAATACTTTAGCTTGTCTATTTCTGTTATTCCAGCATGAAACAGCCTTCTTTTTTAATGAGGATTTCCCCGTTTTCTTGGTTTAAGGGCGATTTCCACTCGTTTAAGGGCGAAAGAGTTCAGTTTATGGGCGAAACTCCCATGGTAAGGGCGATAGTCAGGACTTATGGCCGAACTCTCCTCTTCTTCCCTGTTAGATCTCCTTTATGTCTGCATCAATCATGCTTCCTTTCATACCATATTTCACGAAAACATACATTCCACTCCTTTTGGGTCAAAAAGGATTATTTTCTATTATTTAGGGGTATTTGCAAAAAGGGAGGATTTCTCGCATGGGTATTTGGTCGTGGAATCTCTCAAATATTCAACAACAATTGATAGGAGGCTACATGAAGAACAGTATTAAAATTGCCAGTGCCTTCATCGGGATTATTATCGGTGCAGGCTTCGCATCTGGGCAAGAAATTCTGCAGTATTTCACAAGCTTTGGCATGATGGGAACAATCGGTGCTGCCCTTTCCATCGTATTATTCGGGTATTTAGGAATGGTCTTAACGAAGATTGGCAGCAGGCTTGAGACTGATTCCCATAAGGAAGTTATTTATCAGATCAGCGGACGATTTTTAGGATTTGTGATTGATGCCATCCTCGTCTTTATCCTTTTCGGTATTGGGGTTGTGATGATTTCCGGATCAGGCTCTATTTTTGCGCAGCAATTTGGGCTGCCATCCTATGTCGGGATCATTCTTATGACCGTTCTCGTATTGATTTCCATCCTCTCCAACGTGGATCGAGTCGTGAAAATCATCGCCTCCATTACCCCTTTTCTCATCTTAGGGGTCGTGTTCCTGTTTGTTTACAGTGTGGCTACGAAGGATTATTCCTTCATGGAGCTGGACGCTATTGCGAGGGAGCAGCCTTCTGCTACTGGTCATTGGTTCACTTCCGTCATCAATTATGTTTCACTCGCCATCACGATGGGCGCCTCCATGACACTCGTGATGGGAGGAGATGAATCTAAGGAGCGGATTGCTTCATTTGGAGGGATGCTCGGCGGTGTCGGTGTCGGTATCTTGATTGTGATTCACCACTTGGCCATTCTCTCCAAGGTGGATGTGGTCGGTGATTATGATATGCCGTCACTTGGATTGGCCAATCTTATATCGCCTATTTTCGGTATCATCTACTCCATCATTTTGTTCGGGATGATTTTCAATTCAGCCGTCAGTATGTTCTTCTCTTTTGGAACCCGCTTCTTTACACCGAAAACAAAGAAGTTTAATTGGTTTGTCATCGGCGCCTTGATAATTGCCTTTGGTGCCAGCTTCTTCGGCTTCAAACAATTGGTCTCCTTCTTCTACCCGTTATTCGGCTATATGGGACTGCTTTTAATAACCGTCCTGATTATCGCATTCATCAAGATGAAACCATTAAAAGAAGTGGAAAAGAAATAAGAACCGCGGGACATGGAAAACCATGTCCCTCCCCCTTCCTAATTTCGCTTAACCCTTTTTGCTTTCAATTTCCATAAAATTACTTTACCCTATAGATAAGCCTTTCCCTATATTCAGCAGTTCTGAATTATGCTAGTATAGTAATATTAATAATCTGAAATCTCCGTGATTTCAGGCAAAAAAAGAGGTATCTTACATATGAAAAAAAGCATCTATTTAGCTGGAGCTTTTGTCGGGGTCATTGTTGGCGCCGGATTTGGCTCCGGGCAGGAAATCCTGCAGTTCTTCACTAACTTCGGGATGTACAGCATTCCTGCGATTCTATTATCTACTGTCCTGTTCGCATTTATCGGTATGCAGGTTGCCCAGCTGAGCAGCCATCTGCAAGCCACATCTCATAAAGAAATTATTACGGTCCTTTGCGGCCGCGTTCTTGGAAATGCGCTTGATATCGTGTTATCGTTCTTCTTATTTGGCGTTGGCGTCATCATGATTGCCGGGGCGGGCTCCATTGTTGAGCAGCAATTCGGCATCCCTGCATTTATCGGTGCCTTAGGAATGACCATCATCACCGTATTGACGATGCTGTTGAAGATTGAACGGATTATCGGGATTATCAGCTCCATTACTCCATTCCTGCTCATAATCGTTATTGTGATTGTCGCTTATGCCCTCATGAAGAATGGTATTAATCCAGATGAGGTAAATCGTTATGCAGACGTCACGAAGGCTTCCGCCTCCAACTGGATGATGAGCGGACTCCTGTATGTATCCTTTAATGTTGCCGTTGGTTTCTCAATGCTCTCTGTCATCGGCGGAACCTTCAAGGATAAGAAGCAAGCTGGTGTCGGGGGCATTATCGGAGGCATCCTTCTTGGAGTGCTGCTCCTTCTTATCAATGCAGGAATGATGACCAACTTTGCCGTCACTCAAAAGATGGACATGCCGACCCTTTATTTGGCTAACAACATCTCCCCGATTGTCGGGCACCTGTTATCCATCATTCTATTGGCCATGATCTATAATACATGTGTCGGCATGTTTTATTCCTTTACTGTCCGCTTTGTACCGCAAGGACGCTATTTCGGTATCTCCGTAAGTGCAGTCGGTCTCATCGGGTTTGCACTCAGCTTTGCCGGGTTTACAACATTAGTGAACACAGTCTATCCAATTATGGGCTATGTCGGCTTCGTACTGCTCGCTTCGGTTACATGGTCATGGATCCGCTCCACTCACCATGCCCCGCTGCCGATTGGCTCCATACCAGTTCACCCGCAGAAACTGGATTAATCATCTATACGATTTAGAAGGCGCTGGGAAAATCCCGGTGCCTTTTTTCTTTTCCCTTCGACTAAATCAGCGAATTCATCCATCGACATGGAGCCTGTCACATACAGCCTTGGCAATTCAGCGTTTTCTTCTTTCTTTCCACCAAGCATATAATACTCTGGTGTAGTCGTCAGGCCGAACTCATACACTTTCCTTGTCTCACGAATCACTCGCTCATTAAAACTGCCAAACGGATAAGAAAGAGCAACCACCGGCTTGCTCGTAATTTGCTCAATGGTTTCCTTCGAGCCCTTTAATTCATCCTCCAGATTCTCTGTCTTCGTCAAATCCGGATGGGTCGCTGTGTGGGATTGAACTGATATGAGATTAGAGGAAGCGAGCCTTTTCAAGTCGTTTTCCGATAACCGGTTCTTGCGGCCGATAAAATCCGATATAACAAAGAAGGTCCCTTTTGGCAGAAAATCGTTTGTTTGCAGCTTTTGAAAAACAGCAAATGCCTGCAGATTATTTTTGTATCCATCATCAAAGGTGAGGAAGATTGGCTTCTCGACTTTATCCAATTTCCCCCAATCCTCGAAGGTAAGCGGGGTAAAGCCATGCTCACGCAAATACAGGACCTGTTTTTCAAAAACATCCGGTGCGACATATAATTCTTGGTCTCCATGCCCTTTATATTCAGCGATGGAATGATAAACGAGAATGGGAATCTTCTCTGCAGCCTGTGCATTCACCGGCATAAATATCGTCAGTAAGATAAGAAGTCCACAGATTCTTTTCAAAGGTACGTCCTCCATTTTTTGCTTTTAGCATACGCAAAATGACTCATACTAAACAAGCGCATTCATAAGACTGTAAAGTTTCCTAATTCAGGAAACAGGAGTATAATGAGTTCAACTTAATACGAGAACTTACAGAAAGAAGCGTGCTTATGGAGAGAGAAAAGAAGATTGGGATATGGATTGGTGCAGGCTCCTATTTCATTTGGGGAATCCTGCCGATGTATTGGAAGCTTGCCGGGGAGATCGATGCTGTGGAGATATTGGCGCATCGTATGATTTGGTCCTTTGTGTTCATGGTCGTACTGATTGCCATCTTTGGCAGGTGGAAAAGTGTCATGACCGAGCTCCGTCAGATTACTCGGCAGCCGAGAACTCTTTTGGCCATGACAGCGGCCACTTTGCTCATATCAATCAACTGGTTCCTGTTCATTTTTTCGGTTAACGGCAATCATATTTTATCCGCCAGTCTTGGCTATTACATAAACCCGCTCGTCAATATTGTGTTTGCGATGCTGCTGTTGAAGGAACGGCTGCGCTCAGGTGAGATGGTTGCAGTCGTCATTGCAGCAATCGGGGTGGTCCTTTTATCCATCAGTCAAGGGGCTGTCCCATGGGCGGCTATCAGCCTGGCGATTACGTTCAGTTTATACGGGCTGATCAAGAAGAAGGTCTCTGTGAGCACATGGACAGGATTGACCATTGAAACCTTAATCATATCCCCGTTCGCACTCATTTATTTGCTCTTTTTTGCCGAACATGCCTTCATGGGCTACGGGTCGGGCTTGAATGCGGTAGCGATTGGGGGCGGACTTGTTACGGTCGTACCGCTTCTTCTCTTTTCTTCAGCCGCCAAACAAATCAGCTATGTAATGCTCGGATTCCTGCAATATTTAGCGCCGACTCTTATGCTGATTGTCGCCGTTTCCATTTACGGAGAGACATTGACCGCTTTTGAATGGGGATCCTTCCTAAGCATTTGGATTGCCCTTATCATCTACACAACGAGCAATATCCTATATGCCAAAAGACAGAAGAAAATCACTCAATATGAGATCAAGGCTCATCATTCCCTATAAATAAACAGCGGCGGACAGTGCATTCTGTCCGCCGCCTTTATGCAAAAAAATAAATAAGCATCCGTGAGCAGATGCTTTTCTCGAATGGTGCCCGATTCAGGGAGGCTTAATGGATTCGTGTAATAAATAATTTCAGAAGACCTGGTATGCTCAAACGTACCCAGATTCTCCCTGCGATGAATCCGCACAGCTTCAAACGCTGAATCATTCGCACGCTAAACAATTCTCTCAAGGCAGCTTGTATGTCAAATGCCTTGGTTGTGCCTTCGTTTCCTTTCACTACATCATTTTTCTTGTTTGTTGTATCCATTTTTCACCTATCACTCCACCTGGATGACCAGGAATTTTTATCTGCTAAAACATTATATCACAATATCACCTTACCTCTCTCTTGTCTATTAAAATTGTTAGATTGAAAGGGAGAAGAAAGAAAACTCTCCAAAAGCAGGATATAACTGCCTTTGAAGAGTTCCAAATTGTCAGCTGACGCGTCTGCGCCAAAGTGCATCCATATCCTCGAGTGTCTTGCCTTTTGTTTCCGGCACCCATTTCCAGACGAAAAGGGCAGAAAGAACACTCATAACGCCGTAGAAGCCATATGTCATCGCTCCGCTGTATTCCATCATCATCGGATACGTGGATGAGATGAAATAATTGGCTGCCCATTGGGCCGCTACCGCAATGGCTACTGCTTGCCCGCGAATCTTATTCGGGAAGATCTCTGAAATGAGCACCCAGCAGATTGGTCCCCATGACATCATAAAGGACGCTGTATAGATAATAATGAACACAAGGGTAGAAACCCCTATGATTTCAAAATAAGCAAGAGACGCTACACCAAACATCCCAATCGCCATCCCAATGGACCCGACGATCAAGAGCGGCTTTCTTCCCCACTTGTCCACCGTCATGATAGCGAGGATGGTGAAGATAACATTAACCAATCCCATGACGATGGTTTGCAGCATTGAGGCATCCTTTGCCGCACCCATGCTTTCAAAGATTCTTGGTGCATAATAAAGTGCCACATTGATTCCGACAAATTGCTGGAATACAGACAGCAGGATTCCGATGATAATGACCAGCTTGCCATAGGCAAATAATTTTCCCCGAGCAGCATTGGTTCCAAGGGTTCCTTTAATGTCGGCAAGAATGCCTTTAGCTGCCTTCGCTCCATTAATCTTCGTCAGAACAGATAATGCTTGGCTGTCCTTCTTCTTAAGAGCGAGATAGCGCGGTGTCTCCGGAACAAAGAATAAAAGCAAGCCGAACAGAATGGCTGGCACAGCCTCTGAGGCAAACATATAACGCCAGCCAATATCATTGATCCAGGCAACTGTTTGTCCGCTCGCGATCAAATAATTGACGAAATAAACGACCAGCATCCCAAAGATGATGGCGAATTGGTTGAAGGAGACTAAACGGCCGCGTATATCTGCCGGCGCAATCTCCCCTATGTACATCGGTACGACTGCTGAAGCAAGACCGACGCCGATTCCTCCGATAATCCGGTACACATTAAACATCAGCAAAAGCGAAATGCTCGGTTCCCCTTTTGTGAAGAATAAGAATTCCGGATAAGCTGAACCCAGCGCTGATAGAGTGAAAAGGATTGCTGCAAAGATCAAGGAATTCTTCCGGCCGAATTGACGGGAAAAATACCCGGAAATGATCCCTCCGATAATACAGCCAATCAAGGCGCTGGACGTTGTGACACCATGGATGAATGAGCTGAGCCCAAGGCTTTCAATGAAATATACCTCTAAAGAGCGCTCAGCCCCGGATATGACAGCTGTGTCATATCCGAAAAGCAATCCGCCGAGCGCGGCAACCATCGTAATCGTAATGATATAGCCTAAATTTCGTTTTTCCTTCATGATTGTCCATCCCCTTTATTCTGCCTGAACCTTAACGAAATTCCATTAACCCCTTACACAATTCCCTCGTTTGCGGGTAAACCTTCTGATAGAGCGCATATAGCTTGCGGTATTGTTCCGACCTTTCAGGATTTGGGACATACTCATCCTTATAGGAGGTGAACACTTTTGCACATTCCTCTAAGCTGGCAAAGATCCCGCTTCCATAGGCAGCCAGAATAGCCGCTCCAAGCGCAGGTCCCTGCTCTCCTCTCAAGGTCACGACTTTAGCCTGGAAGATATCGGCCTGCATTTGCAGCCATGCGGGATTCTTGGCTCCTCCGCCAATGGAGACGATGGTATCGATTTCTTTTCCCTTCTCCCGGAAAATCTCAATCGATTCATTCAGAGAGAACGTGATGCCCTCCATGACAGCCCGAGCCAAATCTGTTCTCGTATGTGTCGCATCAAGGCCGATGAAGCTTGCACGAATCATCGCATCCGGATGCGGCGTCCGCTCACCTGTTAAGTATGGAGCAAAGAGAAGTCCATGTGCTCCAGGCGGAATGTCTCCTACACCTTCAAGCAATTGCTCCATCGTCTCCTCTTTGGCAAACTGCTCCTTGAACCAGCTGAGCGAGTGACCGGCGGATAAAGTTACCCCCATTGTATAGAAGGCATCTTCCTTCCCATGATTGAAATAATGGACGACTCCGCCGAAATCAAGATCCTTCTCTGCCTCATAGGAAAGAATGACTCCGGAAGTACCGATGCTGCATAGGGTTGCGCCTTTTGCAAGGATATTCGCTCCAATGGCGCCGCACGCATTATCCGCTCCACCGGCGAACACCTTCGTTTCAGGTGAGAGCCCAGTGCTTGCTGCGAAAGCGGCAGTCAATGTACCGGCAAGCCCGTGAGATTCCAGTAATGGCGGACAGAGACTTTCCTTTATCCCGAAGATCCCACAAATCTCCTTGCTCCACTTCTTATTCGGCACATCCAGCAGCAGCGTACCAGCCGCATCGGAATATTCACTGTGAATCGTGCCGGTCATTTTGAAACGGACATAATCCTTTGGCAGCATAAACACCGCTGCCTTCTCAAACAGTGCTGGTTCATGCTCCTTCACCCAGAGAAGCTTCGGCAGGGTGAATCCCTCCAAAGCAGGGTTTTTCGTAATGGAGAGAATTCTCTCCTTCCCTGCCGTCTCGTAGATTTCCTCACATTGCTTTGTCGTTCTTGTATCATTCCAGAGGATGGCCGGGCGGAGAACCTCATACTCCTCATCAAGGAGAACAAGTCCGTGCATCTGCCCGGAAAAGCTGATTCCGGCTATATCGCCAGGCTCGCCGTCAAAACGCTCGATAAGCTCAGCCAGTGCCTCTTTCGTCTGCTTTACCCAATCCTCCGGCGATTGCTCGCTATATCCCGGCTTTGGATGATAAAGAGGATAAGGCTTTGATACCTCTAAAGAAACCTCTCCAAGTTCATTGACAAGCAAGGCCTTGACCGAGCTCGTTCCAAGATCGATTCCAATTACGTACTTCATTGTCCGGCTCCCTCCTGCCTTGTCCATTAGCGAAGAATATCAAGTAAGTAAGAATTAACGATGGCTCTTAGTTGTTCCTGTCTGCCGGATTGATTTTTGATTTCGCCAAGACCGAGTGCATACTGCTCCAATGATTTCAAATCAGCTTTTCCTTCAACGATTTCAAGGCCGATTCCATCTTTGAAGCTGCTGTAACGGTTATCAATGAAATTCTCAAGAACCTTGTCATCAATTAGTTTCTGAGCAACCTTGGCACCAATCGCGAAGCTGTCCATACCGGCAATATGAGCGTGGAATAAATCTTCCGGATCAAAGGAGCCCCTTCTTACCTTCGCATCAAAGTTCAGACCGCCTCTGCCAAGTCCGCCGTTCTTAATAATTTCATACATCGCTAATGTCGTAGAGTACAAGTCTGTTGGGAATTCGTCCGTATCCCAGCCAAGAAGCGGATCCCCTTGGTTTGCATCCACAGAACCTAGCATGCCATGAATGCGCGCAACGCGTAATTCATGCTCGAATGTATGGCCAGCCAAGGTTGCATGGTTTGCTTCTATATTAAACTTAAAGGAATCAGCTAAATCATAAGCCTGCAAGAATGATAGAGCTGTCGCCACATCATAATCATATTGGTGCTTTGTCGGCTCCTTCGGTTTTGGCTCAATCAAGAACTGGGCATCAAAGCCGATTTCTTTCGCGTAATCAACCGCCATATGGAACAAGCGTGCCAGATTATCGAGTTCGAGCTTCATATTTGTATTTAATAAAGTCTCATAGCCTTCACGACCGCCCCAGAACACATAGTTCTGCGCACCAAGCTCTTTACCGACTTCAAGACCCTTCTTCACCTTAGCTGCTGCATAGGCAAACACATCTGCATTCGGGGCTGTACCTGCACCATGCACCCAGCGAGGATGAGAGAACATATTCGCCGTGTTCCAAAGAAGCTTTGTTTTGCTCGTCTTCATATAATCCTTGATCATGGCAACAATCACATCAAGATTCTTGTTCGTCTCAGCTAAGGATGTTCCTTCCGGTGCAATATCGACATCATGGAAGCAGAAGAATGGCGCCTGCAATTTTTCGTAGAATTCAAATGATGCTTCGACACGTGCCTTCGCAAGATCTAATCCAGTTAAATGGTTGTATGGTCTCTTCATTGTTGCCTGACCGAATGGATCGGTGCCCTCAGCCGTAAAGGTATGCCAATAAGACACAGCGAAACGAAGCAGTTCCTCCATCGTCTGACCATTTACTTGCTCGTTCGGATTATAATAACGGAATGAAAAATCATTTTGACTGTTTGGCCCTTCATATTGAATCTTCTGTACATTTGAGAAATAGCTCATCATTTCTTCCTCCTTGAAAATCTATGTAATCGTTTACAACTCACAAGGAAATTGTAGCATGGAAAACTTTGTTTGTCTAACGAATAAACAAAGTTTTTCAAATCGTTGCACTTATGGTATAAATAAGAGTAGCGAGTATATGAAGGAGAGGAAATGATGAAGTGGAATCAGCAAGTCGTTAAGCTGAACAATAAACAAATCATCCTGCAAGCCATACGTGATAAAGCACCAATCTCACGAGCCGACTTATCCCAAACACTCGGGTTGACGAAAGGCACCATCTCCTCCTTAGTGAACGAATTGCTTGAGGAGAAGTTATGTGTAGAATCAGGTCCTGGGGAATCAAGCGGCGGCAGAAGACCTGTCATGCTTCTGTTTAATGACCGGGCCGGCTATACGATTGGCATCGATGTCGGCGTCAATTACATACTAGGCATCTTAACTACGTTAAATGGCGATATCATACGTAAGGAGAAACAGAAAACAGACAACAAGGATTATCAAGCAGCTGTCGGAAGAATCATCTCTATGATCAAGGACCTTCATCAATCCGTTCCAGAAAGCCCTTATGGCGTCGTCGGAATCGGGATTGGGATTCCTGGAATTGTGGATAATGAGGGAGATATCCTGCTTGCCCCGAACCTTGGCTGGGAGTACAAGAATCTCAGGAAGGAAATCGAGGCAGCCTTCTCCATTCCCGTCATTATTGAGAACGAGGCTAACGCAGGGGCTTATGCCGAAAAAATCCTCGGTGCCGGCCAGGATTGCGACAATATGGTCTATGTCAGTGCCGGAATTGGGATTGGGGCTGGATTTATCTTGAATGGGCAGCTCTTTAAGGGGGCAAACGGGATATCTGGTGAAATGGGCCATATGTCCATTCAATATGACGGACTTCCTTGTCCATGCGGGAATAAGGGCTGCTGGGAATTATACGCCTCAGAGCGCGCCCTGCTGACAAAGGCAGAGGCCATCCATCCAAATCAAGAAGACCTCTCCCTTGAGGATTTGATTGAGTTATGTGACACCAATCGCCAAACGAAGCCTCTATTTGAGGAGGTCGGAACCTTTCTCGGAATTGGGATGACGAATATCGCCAATACCTTTAATCCTGAGAAGATCATCATCGGCAATCGGCTCGCAATGGCGAAAGATTTGCTGATAGAATCCATTCTGGCAAACGTAAAGGAACGAAGCCTGAAAAACAACCAAACTGATTTGCAGATTGTTTTTTCCAATCTATCAGTCTATTCCGCCGCATTAGGGGCAGCCGCACATGGGGCAGAACATTTTTTATCCATTGATTTACACAAAAAAAGTGTAAATGCATACTAAAACCGTCGATATATATGATGTAACAGTCATCGCAGCATTCTCCATTCTTTGGAACCCTCCTCCCCACCAGGGCTTGGAGGGATTTTTTTGGGTGCAAAAAAGTGGCCGGCTCGGTGCTGCACCCCAAAAGTTAGAGTAAAAAAGCTAACTTTTGGGGTGTTTTTATATGGGGAAATATAGTGAGGAATTTAAATTAAAAGTTGTCAAAGAGTATTTAGAAGGTTCTTTAGGAAGTGTATCGTTGGCGAAAAAACACGGCATACCCAGTCATTCACAAATCCAACGCTGGGTACGTGCTTATGAAGCCTTTGGAGAAGATGGATTGCGAAGAAAACAGTCCAAACAAGTTATTCCTGTTCAATTTAAAATCGATGTATTACACTTTATGAAACAAACAGGTGCTTCTTACCAAGATACAGCGATTAGATTTAAACTAAATAATCCTAGCTTGATTGCGACTTGGAACAGAAAATTTTCGGAAGAAGGTATCGAAGGCCTGATAGAAAAAGCGAAAGGACGGCCTCCTATGTCTAAAAATCGAAAGGCGAAATCAGAAAGAGGAAAGCAAGCGAAATCATTATCTCGTGAAGAACAATTAGAACGTGAAAATGAACTTCTTCGTTTAGAGAACGCTTATTTAAAAAAGTTAAAAGCTTTTCAGGAGAATCCGGATGCCTTCCTCGCAAAGCACAAGCAGCACTGGCATTCGGGCTCAAAGAAGAAGGATTCCGATTAAAAGATGTACTTGGAGTAGTTGGTATTCCTGAATCAACGTATCATTATCACATCCAACAACTGAAGAAAGAAGACCCTGATAAAGGATGGACGACCATCATTTCAGAACTTTTTCAGAAGCACGAGGGAAAATACGGATACCGTCGCATTTATTTGGCATTACGAACACAAGGTTATGTCATCAATCATAAAAAGGTTCAGCGAATTATGAAGGAGTTAGGCTTAAAGTGTGTCAAATTCACCCGTAAATCTCGCTATAACTCCTATAAAGGTCAAGTAGGCAGGATAGCCAAAAATCGGTTGAACCGCAGGTTCCATACGCCTATTCGTCTACAGAAACTCGTCACAGATGTGACTGAATTTAAATGTGTTGGAGAAGAGAAGCTCTACTTAAGCCCTATTCTAGATTTATACAATGGCGAAATCATCTCGTTTGGAATGTCAAAAAGACCAACATTAAATTTCGTTATAGAACCACTAAATCAAGCATTAGAAGTCATTAAAAAGGAAGCGAACTTTCGAACTACCATCCATTCAGATCAGGGATGGCATTACCAGCACAACAAATGGGTCCATACATTGAGGCAGAATAACATTTTTCAGAGTATGTCGAGAAAGGCCACTTGTGCAGATAATGCGGCGATGGAAAACTTCTTTGGGATTTTAAAACAGGAGATGTATTATGGGGAAAAATTAGTCTCATATGATGAGCTAAAACAAAAGATCGAAGAGTACATCGATTACTATAACAATGAACGCATTAAGCAAAAATTGGCCGGTTTAAGTCCCGTACAATACCGAACTCAAACCAGCCAATCAGCTGCTTAATAAAACATTCTAACTTTTAGGGGTCACTACCCTCTGAGGTGAGCACGGCCCCTTTTTCATTTATTTATTGAAACTTTATGGTTTTATTCATATCTGCTGGGTCAGTTTCATCGTTGCCTGTCATTTTCTTGAATAGGTTGACAGCATTCTTCGTCACGCTTCCTGTTTCCCAATATTCTGCCGACCGGACATTTACCTTGAGCAAGACAACGTTTGGGTCATCATAGGAGGTGTCCAGCATCTTCTCATAGGCTTTATTCCAAAGCTCGCGTTTCTTATCCATATCCTCTACTACTTCTACTTTACCGCTGACAGAGACATAGGATTTACCCGCATAGGAAACATTCACGTCACTTTCATGCAGAATCTCACGGTATTTTTCGGTATCCTTCATGGTAAAGAACCAGAGATCCCCATCGAATTCGACTTCCTGCGTCATCATCGGGCGTGAAATCAGACCTTCCGGTGTGCTTGTTGTAAACATGGCTGTATCGATATCTTTAATTAAATCTCTCAGTTTTTCAATTTCTTCTTGATTATATTGGTTGTTCATCATCTCATCCTCCCTTATCGTTTATACGTATATTACCCTTGCATTTTCCTCTTAATCCTTTTATTAGGACTTATCATTTTCGAGCATAAAAAACAGCCAAGCAAATTGCTTTGACTGTCAGATTATCCGATAAAAATATCTTCCTCCGGATAGCGGATTTTTGCTGTCCTTGTTCTGGCGAAGGAGAAGGCCAATGTGAGCGGACCAATCCGTCCAATAAACATGAGAATAATGATCAAGAGCCTGCCGGCATTTGATAAGTCAGGCGTCAGTCCCATGGAAAGCCCCACTGTCCCAAAGGCCGAGAAGGACTCAAAGAGAATCATGGATAATGATGCATCCTCGGTGACGGTCAGCAGAAAAGCGGTCAAAAAGACAAAGAAAAGCCCAATCATCATCACCGCCAATGACTTAAAAACAACCGTCTGATGGATTGTCCGCTCAAACATGACCGGCTCCTTCCGTCCACGTATGTAGGCAAACACAGACCAGACAATGACGATAAAGGTTGTCACCTTGATTCCAGAACCGGTAGATGCACTGCCTGCCCCAATAAACATGAGAAGCATGATGAGAAGAAGCGATCCATCCGTCATCCCGCCAATATCAATCGTATTAAATCCAGCCGTACGCGGGGAAATCCCTTGAAAATACGACACCCACAGCTTCTCTCCAAGCGGCATAGAGCCAATGGTCGCCTCATTCGAATATTCAAGGAGGAACAAAAACAGAATGGCTGTCACATTCAATACAAATGTCCCGATGAGCATGATTTTGGAATGGAGCTTTAAGTTCTTGAAGTTTCGTTTATTTGCCAGATCAACCAATACGGTAAACCCCAGTCCTCCCGTGATAATCAACAGCGTGATAACCAAGTTAACAAGGCCATCATGCGAATAACCCATCAAATTATCGGAAAATAAGGAAAAACCCGCATTATTGAAGGCTGAGACGGAATGGAATAAACTATAGAACACTCCTCTCACAGCCCCATACACTGGTATCCATTTCAGCGAAAGGATGACAGTCCCGGCAAGCTCAACGGCTATCGTGAAAATAAATAAAATCTTCACCAAACGAATGACTCCCCCAATGGAGGTTTGGTTAAATGACTCTTGCACAATGAGCCTTTCTTTAAGCCCGATTTTCTTACCGAGAAGGATCAGGACAAAGATGGCAAACGTCATCAAGCCAAGTCCTCCAATCTGCATCATCACAATCATGACACATTCCCCAAATACAGAAAGTGTTGTCCCTATATTAATCACACTTAAGCCGGTCACCGTTGTTGCGGATGCGGCTGTAAAAAAGGCGTCCATCCAAGAGATTTCCACCTTCGTTGAAATCGGCAGCTTTAAGAGCACCGTTCCCAAAAGAATGACGAGCGCAAACCCCAGCGCCAGAACTTGAGGAGGTGTGAGTTGGATGGTTTCCCACTTGCTGTGATTCATGGATATTCCCCCGAGCTATAGTTCTATTTCACTAAATTTAGTGAGAGCTGATTTCTTGCCTATCATCATCAAGACATCCCCCTTTTGAATCACTTCATCAGGAAGCGGTGTCATAATTAAGTCGGAATTCCGCCAAATGGCGACAACCGTGCATCTGTATCGCTGACGAATATTGACCTCAACAAGGGTTTTCCCAGCAAGCTTGTCGGTCGCCATAATCTCCATCATGCTATGCTCTTCTGATAGAGCAATATAGTCAATAATATGCTGCGAGATAAGATGTTGGGCAATGCGCACACCCATATCCTTCTCCGGATGAATGATGCGGTCTGCCCCAATTTTCTCAAGCACCTTGTGATGATACTCATTCTGGGCTTTCACCCATACATTCTCTACACCTATCTCCTTCAAGATCAACGTCGTCAGAATGCTAGCCTGAATATCATCACCGATTGCAACAATGACATAATTGAAGTTCTTGATTCCAAGCGCCTTCATCGTCGCTTCATCTGTTGTGTTGGCAATCATGGCATGTGTGGAACAGGAGGAATATTCCCGAACTAGGTCTTCATTTATATCAATGGCCAAAACCTCATGTCCCATATTGAACAATTCTCTTGTTACCGCTCCACCGAATCGGCCTAGTCCGATGACTGCGTACTGTATTTTTGAACCCATTATCAACACTTCCTATTCTTATTAGTATATTGAAATAAAATTAATTTATTCTAATACCATTTCGTTGATGAATACCGCACCCTACATTTTGGGAAATTAACATCCACAAAGATTTCACAAATAGCAGTTTTACAATAAAACATAAGCAAAAAGCCAGATTAGATTATCTAACCTGGCTTCCACCCTATTTCCCCGTTTTTCCCTTTACTATCTTCTCTGTCTCTTCAATAATTTGCTCATATTTATCGGACATTTCATCATGTATTTTCCGTTTCCGGTCGCTTTCCTGTCTATAATAGGTTTGAATAGCTTCCATCCTTCTATCAGTCAGGTCGATAAAGGCTTGCCGCTCCTCCGTATTCGCAAATTTCCTCTCTTCATCAAGGAGGGAGGCCACGCTGCTTAGGAATTGATTCTCTGAATTGGCCTCTGTGGTGAGTCCTGTTGTGGTCCAAGGGAGTTCAATCGCAAAATTCGTTGTATGGCTGTACAGGTCCATATAGCTGCTTTTGCTCCATTGGACATAATCCATATAAAGGCGCGAGTACTCCTTTTGTAGGTAATCATTCAACTCATCCTCTGAATAAACCGAGGTATAGACCCCGCC
Source organism: Bacillus sp. FJAT-27916 (assembly GCF_001183965.1). GTDB lineage: Bacteria > Bacillota > Bacilli > Bacillales > Pradoshiaceae > Pradoshia. The sequence continues at coordinate 1,495,700 of NZ_LFZV01000001.1, read as the reverse complement.
GCCTGCCTCAGCGACCTCCTTCAATTGCTTCTGCCCTTCATCATCCACATCAAAACCAATGATGTTCACCTCTGTCGCAACCTCTGAATCCTTCAGGCTCTTAGCCGCTGCGACCGGATTATCATCACATGTCTCAACACCATCACTAACCAGATAGATCACATTGCGCGTGTTCTCCCCCTCTGATTTCAACAGCTTCTCCTCCGCATGCTTCAGCGCCCCGGCAATCGGCGTCCATCCAGCCGGCTCGAACTGATCGAGTGCCGCAGTGAATTTCTTCTTATCATAGGCTTGAAGCGGATAGACGACTTCATGGGAGGTGCATGAAAGCTCTTTATCCGCATCGTCCCCTGTTCCTTTATGACCATATACTTGAAGCATCAGATTAGAGCCATCCGGAAGATCCTCCGCATATTGCTGAATGGCCTTCTTCGCCAGGACCATCTTCTCGCCGCCAGAAACAGGCGCCCTCATACTCCCGCTCGCATCAAGGAGGATAGCCACATTCACCTCCTCAAGCTCAGGAATATCAATTTGATCATCAAAGGAGGAATCCAATTCAATATAGGGATCAATCTCCTCAAACCCCTTCGCCTGCTCTCGATAATCATAGGCCATCAGCGGAATAACCCGATTATAAGCCTCTTTTCCTGTCATTCCTTCAGGAAGCTTCTTCAGCTCTTCATCGAATTGCTCCTTTATCTGGTCATCTGAACGAATGTCATTCAGCGGAAACTTTCCGGTCTGGCTGACAATATCATGCACATTATAAACGGGAGCATCCGGAACAGTCTCCTTCTTCTCCTTTTGCTCTTGCGGCTCACTGCTGGCTGCCTTTTCTTTCTCACTAGATTCTTTCTCCACCCCTGAACAGCCAAACAGCAGAACCATGCAACATATCACCATGAAAGAGCCTATTAATCTCTTCATCTTATCCCCTTTCACCACATATTCTATATGGTTCAATATATCCTTTTCATTTCCAAATCCTCAAGTGAAAACCTGGAAAGATTGAGATGAAAGGATAAAATAGGACCAATTTCTTATGTACAAGAATCATACTTGAAAGATTAGTTTTGCTAAAAAAAGGGTAAAGATATATATATAAAGTTCGACCAAATTCGACATAAAGGATGTTGAGAATCATGAAAACATTCAAAGTTGGTGACCGAGTCTATGTTAAAGAAGAAAACGAAATGGTAGAGGGCACAGTTGCCAAGGTCGATGCTGGCAAAGAGATCGCAACTGTATATTTCGAGAAGCCTTACTACAATCTACGAACACGGAAATTTCATTTTACTGCATTGCACGCAATGGATGAAACAGACCTAACATCTGACGATTATCTAGATTTGATGAACCTAGCCCTCTCACTCGGGGATGAAGAGCTATTTGCATCCTTCAAGAAAGAATTGAATAACTGCAGGACACTCAATTAACATCCCTTATACACATACAATAACCAGATTAAATCATCAGGCGGAGTTCTCTCCGCTCTTTTTTGTTGATAAGGAAAAAAGGGTTCTATACTAAATGTTGGGGTGTCCACAAAAAACGGACATAAAAAAAGAGCACACATGCTCCACTTTTCTTATACTTGAATTGTCGAGAAACAAGTCGAAAAGGAGATGTGTGCTCTTGAATTTTAACATAACATTGCCAGGTTTAGAAGACGTTAAGGTGATAAAGTCCAAGGTAAATGATCATGGTGTTTTTGAAATGACCGTGGAGATGCCCCTGACCCCGCATATTTGTCCAAGATGCGGCGAGAAAACAGGGAAGGTTCATGATTATCGCATCCAGTCCGTTCGACATCTGAAAATGGCGGAACGACCAACGATTCTCCAGTATCGTAAACGCCGGTATGCCTGTCAATGCGGGAAAAGGTTTGCCGAACAGAATCCGTTTGTCGATCGGTATCAACGCTTCTCAAAAGAATGGAACCAACAAGTACAAATACGAGCCGTCAAAGCGAAGACATTCAAGGAAATCGCCGCTCAATACCACACATCCGTCAGTACCATCATCCGGCGGTTTGATGCCATTGTCCCGTCCTCCATGAAGGGGAAGTCAGCCTTACCAGAAGTGATTGCCATTGATGAATTCAAGGGGAATACAGGCAAGGAAAAGTACCAGCTCATCATCGCAAATGCCGAGACTCGCGAGCCAATTGACATCCTACCAAATCGGCGAAAGGACACCATCAAGGACTATTTGCGCCAATACGGCGCGAAGGTGAAAGTGGTGGTCATGGACATGAGCCAGGCCTTTAAAGCGGCGGTTCAACAGGCGTTGGATCGTCCCATCATTGTGGCGGATAGCTTTCACTTTGTGCGATATATGAATTGGGCACTGGATCGGGTTCGAGTGAGGGAACAGGCCAGGTGGCATGAATATGACCGAAAGAAATGCAAGAAAGCCCGCTATATCTTTCATAAAGCTGCTCATAAATTAACGGAGAAAGACCAATGGCTTCTTCAGCGATACTTCAGCTTTTCCCCTGAGCTCCAGAAAGCGTATGAGCTCAAGGAAGCCTTTTATACGTGGTTTTATAAGGCAAAAGAAAATGGAGAAAATGGGATTGTGGAGACGCAGAAAGAACTTCGCAAGTTCTATCAGAAGGTAGAAGAGAGTGGCATTCCTGAATTGATCAAGACAGTCCAAACGTATCGAAACTGGGAAAGAGAAATCTTAAATCGCTTCGAGTTCAATTACTCGAATGGGTTTGTGGAAGGCTTAAACAATTTGACAACGGTCATGAAACGGAATGGATTTGGCTATCGGAATTTCACCCGATTCCGCGCGAGAATCCTTCTCCATCATCAATATAAAAACATCGGCGATTCATTAGGATAAGGGGTAGAGCAAAAAGACTCTACCCCAACACTTGAAAAAGAACCAAAAAAGAAAGGATGGCGGCTGAACACTCAGCGCCATCCTTTCTCACTTACCAGTTTCATTCATGTTTATGTTTTTTTCTAGTGTAATATAAACCGAAACCGGCAAGCATGAACACGGCTAATGCCAAGAAGATGTTGACGACATCTTGGCCTGTTTTCGGATTAACGAAATCCGTCACAGCCGCCACGATCTTTTTCGCAACAGTTGGTTCTTCTTTATCCACAACCGCTGCTTTCACTTCATGAACCGTTACAGTTGCTTCGGCTTCATGGACGATTTCCTCACCATCCATGGTTACCTTCGCTACCGCAACGTTGGTTAATTCACCGATATCCTCTGCAGTTGCTTTATGAGTAACGGTGAATGTTTTCGTTTCCCCAACCTCAATCTGGCTGATGACTTCGTCAAGACCGACCATTTCGTCGACGACGTTGATGTCAGTCAACGCTTTATTGCCTGTGTTGGTGACATCGATGGTGTAAGTGATGGTTTCGCCCACTTTCACTTCATCTTTGTCGGCTGTTTTGTTGATTTCAAATCCATAAGTCGGATCAACGACGATGGTTACTTCGTCTTCTTCGGTAACATCATCATTTTTCACTGTGACGGCATTTGTATAAACTGTGTCACCGAGATCAGATTCCGGAATCACATAGGATGCATGGAATGTTTCAGTTTGTCCAGCAGCTAAATCAAATGCGCCTTCATAGCCTTCCACTGATAATTGATCGATTGTAGAGTCTCCGTCTTTAGAGAAGACATCTTCAAGTGTCAATCCGTTCAAATCAATGTTACCATTGTTGGTTACCTTGATCGTATAGTTGACGGTTTCACCTTGTTCATAGTTTGTTTTATCAGTAGTTTTTTCAACTGTTAGGCTAGGATTTTCTTTTGTGTTTTCGATTGTTTTCTGAATAACCGGATGATCTTTATCAATCTTTACAGCCCACTCTGTTTCCTCTTCAAGGAGATAACCTTCAGGAGCTTTTGTTTCAACTAATGTATACTCACCATAAGCAAGACCTTTCATCACTGCTTGACCTTCTTCATCCGTCGTAACAGTCATTAATTCGTCTTCCCCTAGATAAATCGTGAATTCAGCTCCAGCCAATGCTTTTCCAGTTTCGGAATCTACCTTATTAATCGCAACAGAACCTACTCCACTATTATGGATAGTAAATTCTTGTGATTCATTTTCAGCCTTCACTGTGAAGCTGACCGGTGTTCCATCTACTTTGTACCCATCAATTGTTTCGATTTCTTTCAATTGATAGTCGCCATAAGCAAGACCAGAAACTGTTGCTTGTCCTTTTTCATTAGTTGTCACTTTCGTAATCAAAGTTTCTCCTTGATAGATTCCGAAAATAACTCCTTCAAGTGGTTTTTCTGTTAATTGGTCTACTTTTGTGATATCAATGGATCCTTTACCTGTGTTCTCAATTTTGAAGGTATGACCTTCATTTTCAGAGTCGACAGTCACCTCAATTGGTGTTTTTTCCACCTTATAGCCTTCTGGCGCTGCGATCTCTTTCAACTCGTACTTGCCATAAGCAAGACCCGTGAAAGTTGCTTTACCTTCTTTGTCTGTTTTCCCAGAGGTCATCAATTTATCTCCTTGGTAGTCGCCAAATTGTACGCCTTCCAACGCTTGGCCAGTCATCGCATCCACTTTCTCGATGTCGCTGGATCCCTTACCAGTATTCTTGATTGTGTAATCACGGCTTTCATGATCCGCATTAATCGTTACCTTGATTGGGGTTCCTTCTACTTTGTAGCCTTCTGGCGCTGCGATCTCTATCAACTCGTACTTGCCATAAGCAAGACCCGTGAAAGTTGCTTTACCTTCTTTGTCTGTTTTCCCAGAGGTCATCAATTTATCTCCTTGGTAGTCGCCAAATTGTACGCCTTCCAACGCTTGGCCAGTCATCGCATCCACTTTCTCGATGTCGCTGGATCCCTTACCAGTATTCTTGATTGTGTAATCACGGCTTTCATGATCCGCATTAATCGTTACCTTGATTGGGGTTCCTTCTACTTTGTAGCCTTCTGGCGCTGCGATCTCTATCAACTCGTACTTGCCATAAGCAAGACCCGTGAAAGTTGCTTTACCTTCTTTGTCTGTTTTCCCAGAGGTCATCAATTTATCTCCTTGGTAGTCGCCAAATTGTACGCCTTCCAACGCTTGGCCAGTCATCGCATCCACTTTCTCGATGTCGCTGGATCCCTTACCAGTATTCTTGATTGTGTAATCACGGCTTTCATGATCCGCATTAATCGTTACCTTGATTGGGGTTCCTTCTACTTTGTAGCCTTCTGGCGCTGCGATCTCTATCAACTCGTACTTGCCATAAGCAAGACCCGTGAAAGTTGCTTTACCTTCTTTGTCTGTTTTCCCAGAGGTCATCAATTTATCTCCTTGGTAGTCGCCAAATTGTACGCCTTCCAACGCTTGGCCAGTCATCGCATCCACTTTCTCGATGTCGCTGGATCCCTTACCAGTATTCTTGATTGTGTAATCACGGCTTTCATGATCCGCATTAATCGTTACCTTGATTGGGGTTCCTTCTACTTTGTAGCCTTCTGGCGCTGCGATCTCTATCAACTCGTACTTGCCATAAGCAAGACCCGTGAAAGTTGCTTTACCTTCTTTGTCTGTTTTCCCAGAGGTCATCAATTTATCTCCTTGGTAGTCGCCAAATTGTACGCCTTCCAACGCTTGGCCAGTCATCGCATCCACTTTCTCGATGTCGCTGGATCCCTTACCAGTATTCTTGATTGTGTAATCACGGCTTTCATGATCCGCATTAATCGTTACCTTGATTGGGGTTCCTTCTACTTTGTAGCCTTCTGGCGCTGCGATCTCTATCAACTCGTACTTGCCATAAGCAAGACCCGTGAAAGTTGCTTTACCTTCTTTGTCTGTTTTCCCAGAGGTCATCAATTTATCTCCTTGGTAGTCGCCAAATTGTACGCCTTCCAACGCTTGGCCAGTCATCGCATCCACTTTCTCGATGTCGCTGGATCCCTTACCAGTATTCTTGATTGTGTAATCACGGCTTTCATGATCCGCATTAATCGTTACCTTGATTGGGGTTCCTTCTACTTTGTAGCCTTCTGGCGCTGCGATCTCTATCAACTCGTACTTGCCATAAGCAAGACCCGTGAAAGTTGCTTTACCTTCTTTGTCTGTTTTCCCAGAGGTCATCAATTTATCTCCTTGGTAGTCGCCAAATTGTACGCCTTCCAACGCTTGGCCAGTCATCGCATCCACTTTCTCGATGTCGCTGGATCCCTTACCAGTATTCTTGATTGTGTAATCACGGCTTTCATGATCCGCATTAATCGTTACCTTGATTGGGGTTCCTTCTACTTTGTAGCCTTCTGGCGCTGCGATCTCTATCAACTCGTACTTGCCATAAGCAAGACCCGTGAAAGTTGCTTTACCTTCTTTGTCTGTTTTCCCAGAGGTCATCAATTTATCTCCTTGGTAGTCGCCAAATTGTACGCCTTCCAACGCTTGGCCAGTCATCGCATCCACTTTCTCGATGTCGCTGGATCCCTTACCAGTATTCTTGATTGTGTAATCACGGCTTTCATGATCCGCATTAATCGTTACCTTGATTGGGGTTCCTTCTACTTTGTAGCCTTCTGGCGCTGCGATCTCTATCAACTCGTACTTGCCATAAGCAAGACCCGTGAAAGTTGCTTTACCTTCTTTGTCTGTTTTCCCAGAGGTCATCAATTTATCTCCTTGGTAGTCGCCAAATTGTACGCCTTCCAACGCTTGGCCAGTCATCGCATCCACTTTCTCGATGTCGCTGGATCCCTTACCAGTATTCTTGATTGTGTAATCACGGCTTTCATGATCCGCATTAATCGTTACCTTGATTGGGGTTCCTTCTACTTTGTAGCCTTCTGGCGCTGCGATCTCTATCAACTCGTACTTGCCATAAGCAAGACCCGTGAAAGTTGCTTTACCTTCTTTGTCTGTTTTCCCAGAGGTCATCAATTTATCTCCTTGGTAGTCGCCAAATTGTACGCCTTCCAACGCTTGGCCAGTCATCGCATCCACTTTCTCGATGTCGCTGGATCCCTTACCAGTATTCTTGATTGTGTAATCACGGCTTTCATGATCCGCATTAATCGTTACCTTGATTGGGGTTCCTTCTACTTTGTAGCCTTCTGGCGCTGCGATCTCTATCAACTCGTACTTGCCATAAGCAAGACCCGTGAAAGTTGCTTTACCTTCTTTGTCTGTTTTCACAGAGGTGATCAATTTATCACCTTGGTAGACGCCAAATTCTACGCCTTCCATCGCTTGGCCAGTCAACGCATCCACTTCCTCGATGTCGATGGATCCCTTACCTGTGTTCGCAATTTTGAAGGTATGACCTTCATTTTCAGAGTCGACAGTCGCCTCAATTGGTGTTTTTTCCACCTTATAGCCTTCTGGCGCTGCGATCTCTTTCAACTCGTACTTGCCATAAGCAAGACCAGTGAAGGTTGCTTTACCTTCTTTGTCTGTTTTCACAGAGGTGATCAATTTATCACCTTGGTAGACGCCAAATTCTACGCCTTCCAACGCTTGGCCAGTCAACGCATCCACTTTCGTGATGTCAATGGTTCCTTTACCCGTGTTTGTAAATGTTTGAGCAAAGCTTGTTTGACCTTCCTCTGTACCAATCGTGAAGCTAATTGGCGTTTGATCAAGTTTATAACCATCAATTGTGCTTTTTTCTACAATTTTGTATGAACCTGGAGCCAAACCAACAAATACCGCAAGACCGTCCTTAGTTTCTACAGTTTGAATTACCTTATCTCCTTTCATAAGATCAAAGATAACACCGTCTAACGGTTCTTCAGTAATTTCATCAATTTTTAGGATTGATGCTGATCCTACTCCAGTATTTCCAATCACTTTGCTAATAAGTTGATTGTCTTTATCAATTGTTACCGGTATTTCAGTATCATCGAGTTCATAACCTGGGATTGTCTTTACTTCCTTAATCACATAATCACCATAGGCTAAACCAGAGAAGATTAATTGGCCTTCACTATTTGTGGCAATCTCATCTAGTTTTGTTTCACCTTTATAAATGGCAAAAGTGACACCTTTAAGCTTATCTCCAGTTACTGAATCAACTTTTGTTACAATAACTTGTCCTGTACCAATGTTATCAACTTTAATAATCTCACTGGTATTATTCGAGTCAATTATAAATATTATTGGATCCACATTTAGTTGATAACCATCTATTGTTGATTTTTCAGTAAGTGAATATGTTCCATAAGCTAATCCACCCAAGGATGCAGCACCATCTTTATCTGTGGTTAACTCTGCAATTAATTTGTCTCCTTGTTTAATTTCAAAAACAACGCCTTTTAGAGTTGCTCCTGTTAATTCATCGGTCTTTTTGATTGTTACGCTTCCGACACCCTTATTTTTGATTTGAAGAGTGACTTCTGCGTTTCCTTCTCCAGACGCAATCGTGAAGTCGTGTTTCGTGTCATCTGTTTTATAGCCAGCCAATCCTTGTGTCTCTTGAGCATAATACTCACCGTAGGCCAAGCCGCTCAATGTCACTGTTCCACCATTACCAGTTTCAACTTTCTGAACTAAATCACCAGATTTAGTGTAAACACCGAATTCCACTCCTGCCAAGCCTTTGCCTGTCAAAGGTCTTTTTG